>DAOSOK010000006.1 GCA_035373905.1 Candidatus Ozemobacteraceae bacterium
TCCGGCGTGTATACGCCCTGCATCGGCGGGAACCGCGGCCCGACGCTGTCGTCGTTCTTTCCGCGAAGGGGGTTGTCGCCCATGTGGTTGATATGATCGGTCATGACCATCAGGTCGCCGACCGAGAAGGTCCGGTTCAGGCCGCCGGAGGCGTTGGTGATGATCAGGTCGGCGCACCCCAGTCCTCGAAGAACGCGGATCGGGAAGGTGACCTCGGCCATGCTGTAACCTTCGTAGTAATGGAACCGGCCCTGCATGACGGCGACTTGCTTTCCGCCGACGCGGCCGCAGACGAGGCGGCCCGAGTGGCCTTTCACGGTCGATACGGGGAAATGCGGGATGTCTCGATACTCGACCACGACCGGATCTTCGACCTTTTCGGCGAATTTTCCCAGTCCCGAGCCGAGCACGACGGCCACGGCCGGCGGCGTCGCGATCCTCCCGCGAAGCATCGCAAGAGCCTGTTCCAGTTTGGTCTTCATACCTTCCCCCGCGTCGAAAAGTTCGTTCAAATCGAGACCCGAAGCCTAACACGGCCATTCCGGACTGTCAAACGGCGCCGGGGCGCGGCAGCCCGTTTTCGACGGAAAACGCCCCGGGCGGCAACCGGTCTGACCGACTGCCGCCCGGGGCGTCGCCTTTCAGCACCCCTGAGCTTCAGAACCTGCTTTCGACGCCGAACGTGGGGCCCGCGTAGCTGACCTTCACCGTCTCATCGGCCGTTCTCCCCCGAAGGAGGAAATATCGATAGCCGAGAGAGCCGTACCACTCGGTTTCGGAGGGCATCTTCGCGTAATCCCGGCCGATCAGAAAAGCCATGTCGAGATCGGTCAGATCGCCCGCCGTGTCACCCTGCTCCACCGTGAAGTATTTCAGGGACGCGTTGAAGGCGGCGTTCGCATTGATCTTTCCATGGCCTTCGAAGCCGACGTACGGGATCGGGAAGTCCTGGCTCAGTTCGCCGGACCTGAAACCGCCGGAAACCCGCTGTTCGACATGCATGAACGCATGACTCATCTTTCCGCCGAACAGGATCCGCCACGCCACATCCCCGGTTTCCCTGATCAGACGAGCGAATCCGGCGTCGAAGAACCGCGCCTCGATATTCAGCAACGCGCCGAACCCGTAATTGAGGTTGTCGAACGTCATGTTCTTTTTCAGGAAGCCGCTGTGATCGAAATGCATGTAATCGAACCGGAGCTGGTTCCTCCTGGATATATTCCAGGCCGCCTTCATCGCGAACCGGTTCTGCTCGTCGATGCTCGTCTCATCCGCCAGATCCAGGTTCATCCCTCTCGATTCCATTCTTCCGGACAGATCGCTTTGCCATCCGCGAAACTGAAGCGTTATCCGGGGCTGCCCGCTCACGCCTTTTTCTTCCACAACCGCCTCGGCAGTCTCTTCTGCGACCGGTTCCGCAGCTGAGGCGACCGGGACGGCCGGAGCGGGTTCGCTCGTCGAAGCGGCAGCCGGCGCCGGCTCCCCCGGGGCAGGAACTTCCGCCACCGGCTCTTTCTCCCCCGGAAGGGCCGTCACATCGACGTCCTCTCCCGTCACTCCCTCAAACTCCGCCAGATACTCGGCCAGCAGCGCATGAACGCTGTCGGGCGCATCCGCTTTCATCTGGTTGGCGAACTCCTCGATGCCGCTCGCGGGATATTTCGCTTTCAGCATTTTGCAGAGTTTTTTGGCATGGTCATGATTGCCCATCATCACCCAGGCCTGTGCGGCTCCATAACAGGCGCCGGGGATGTTGGCGTCGGCCCCCTCGCGCATCACCCGCTGGTAGACATTCGCCGCCGACGCCCATTCCTCTTTTTCCATCAGGAATTCGGCGAGGCTCGACAGCACGAAGCCTTTCTGCGTCTTGTCCGAAGTTTGCTCCGCGGCTTCCATGAATTTCGCCGTCACTTCCTCGATGGTTCCCGTCGCGCGGCTCTTGATCGCCTCCTCGTATGCCCGGCCGGCTCCCTGGGCGAAGCACGCGGAGATCCCGGACGCGATCACCACGACAGCCATCATTCGAATCACCAGTTTTTTCAGCATGCGTCTTCCTCACATCCATCGTTATTTATATCAGGCACCGAATGTTCCGTTGTCCTCATGGCACGAAGACGACATGCGCCGGAACATTTTGCATACTTATGCATTTATATTTATCACCACATTTTCATCGGGCCGCCGCATACACGGCATCAGCCAGCGGCACGTACGCGCTCCGGGGAAAGGCGCTCCGGAGGTGCGTCAGCACGCGGTTCGCCTCCTCGAGATTGCCGACTTCGATCAGAATGCGGATCAGGTAATACAGAGCTCCCTCCTTCACGGCGACGTTGTTCGTTCCCTCGAATGCGGATCTGAAGCCGAAATACGCCTCGGTCGTCTGGCCCATCGCATATTGCGTGTAGGCGTTCAGAAACCGGTATCGGTCTACGGGAATGCGCTTCGGATCCGGGCGAACGCGCTGCAGGAACGTGAACGCCGCCTGCGGGTTCCGCTCCTGGATGTAGCACTCGGCCAGCAGGAACGCGGCCTTCTGGAACTCGTCCTCGCTCAGGCCGCCGTAGAGCGCATCGTTGAGAGCGAGGCGAGCCGAGAGATACTCGCCCTCCTCGAAGAATTTCACGCCCTGAAGGAACTGGTCGCGGGCGTGTTTCGGCCGCGCGTTCGCGACGAGGGTCTTCGTTATATAATCTTTAGCATACTTCGTCATGACCTCTTCCGAGAGGCCGTTGAAGCACGAATCGAGTTCGGCCGCCACGTCCCCGCTTTCGAGAAGCCTGTTGATGAACCGGTGCAGGGCCTCGTTCCCGAAGGTTTTCAGGAGGAACTGCACCTTCAAATAGTTTTCGACGTATCGCTCCAGCGATATCGGATTGCCGTCGTCGCTTTCATCCTCGTTGCTGAACTGGGCCAGGCTGAATCCCCGTCGCATCAGCGCCTTGATCCGGGCCAGCCCCTGGTCGGCGGCATGCACGGCCGTCCCTTCCTTGATCCACATCGGCATTCCCTCGTAGGTGGCAAGGCCGGTGACGTCTGCCATGACGGCATGCGTCAACTCGTGGGTCATCTCCTCGATCAGCGTCGCCTGGCCGGTGACAAGGAATTCGAGATCGAGATAGATATAATGCAGGATCCTGCGGCCGGCGGACTGGACAGAACGCCTCTTTCCCCGCAGCCTGAGGCCGTTGTGGGTCAGTTCGTCCGAAAACACGACGATCACCTCGAGGCGGTCCGGAACGGGGACGCCGAGCGAGCGTTTGATCTTCTGGAGGGCTTCCTGATACACGAACGGCAGATCCGCGAGCATCTTCTCATACTGCGGGGTGCCGCGATACCGGCCTGCGTAGCTCGTGTCGATGTTGAGCGCGGCTTCCCCGTTTCCCGTCCACAGCAGCAGGGCCGAGGCAATCAGAAGCATCAGTCCGCACGCACGTTTCATGTCGTCACCGCCCTTCGGCGCCGGCCGGCGCCGCCGTGGACGAAGCCTGGCCTGCGGCGGCCTCCGCCTGCGCGGGCAACGTCGCGAGGACCGCTTCGATCTGCCGTTTCAGCCCGGGAACGGCGTTCGCGTCCGGTCGCGCCGCGATGCGTTCGAACACGGCGCGCGGCGCATCGAGCAGGTTCATTTCCCGACAGATGACGGCGTTGTGGAACTCGATTTCCGCGGAGGGGGTCGCCACCGATTCCCTGATCCGAAACATGACTTCGAGGGCCTCATTCGATCGGCCGTTCTTGTGAAGAGCCCAGGCAAGCGTGTCCAGGTTGAAGACGTACCCGGGCTGGAGATCGACGGATTTTTTGGCCAGCTCGAGCGCAAACGCAGGCTCCCGATCGAGTTCGAGAAGGGTGAACGCCAGGTTGTTCAGCAGAACGGGATCCTGCGGTTCGAGATCGACCGCCTTTCTGTAGGCGTCGACGGCCTCGTTCCGCCTGTCCTGGGACGTGAGAATGTCGGCGAGCAGCATCCACAGCCGATATTCGCCCGGATGCCGTTTCACGGCCTCCGATGCCGCCTGGACAGCCTCGGAAGCGAGCCCGAGACCGTTCAGCTCCATGCCCAGCGCCAGATGGTATCTGGCCGCCCGGGGCTCGGCCCGGACCGCCTTCCGGAGATGCTCGAGTCCTGCCGCCTTTTCGTCGGCATCTCGCCCGCGGGCCAGCAGTAGAAGCCCATGCAGATGATGGGCCGAGGCATCCTGAGGACTTCTCGCCAGCGCGTCCCTGGTCCAGGCGAGCGCACGTTCGTGCCGGCCGAGAAGCACGGCGATCCGGGCCTGGACGACGAGCCTCGATGAAGCCGGGAGTATCGCCAGTCCCAGGGCAGCCAGACAAAGGGCAAGCCCCAGCAGGCGGGCCATCCCCGGCGACCGGCTCGAGGCGCCGACGCCGTTGCCATACCCGATCAGCGCGGCCAGCCCTTCGTCGGCAGAACCCGAGGGGACCTGGCGCCCCGGGGAGCGCTCGCCGCCATCGGCCGCCGCCGGAAGAAACCCGATCGGCGGCATCTCCGTCCGAGAAAGGCGACTCACACCTCCGACGACACCGGCAATATAGAACGCTATAAATATGCAGAACTCGATTCCCAGCATCAGATACGGTTCGTCGGCAAGGGTAATGCCGGGGTGTCCGTTGCCAAGAATAGCCTGTTCGAGAGTCATTCCGATCAGGACGGTCACCGGAAGCAGAGAAACGGCATAGACGCCTCCCCGCCAGGCCGAGATCATGTCGGGAGCTCTGCCTGAAGTCGCGGCGGCCAGCCATAGGCCTACGGCGCCGCCGATGTAGACGAGAGCCAGAATCATGCCCAGGTCGGCCCCGGATTCGAGCGGGGACTCCCAGCCGATATCCCAGGCAAGCATGATTCCGAGGATCACCAGCGAAACGGGAGTGCCGAACAGCAGCGTCCGGTGACGACGGGTATCGAGAAGCGACGCGAGATCCCTTCCGCAGGTCGTGCAGAACACCGCCTGCCGCTGCAGTTCATTCCCGCATTCGGGGCATCGTCGTCCGTTCATGCGATCTCGTGAAGTTCTCCTGCAAAAGCCTTCTGCATGAGCGATCCGACGGTCGCCGGATCGTCCGTCTGGCCAAGCACCCACATGAGCTTGACGAGGGCCGTTTCAGGCGTCATGTCCATGGCCGGGATCGCCCCCGCCAGGAGCGCGGACCTGCCGACCTGGTACAGTTCCATTTCGGTCGAACCGACGAGGCACTGGGTGCAGACGACGACGGGAACGCGCCGCGCCGTCGCTTCGGCGATCGCGGGAACCAGGGACGCCCCTTCCGCGTTCGGAATATGCCCTGCGCCGTATCCCTCGAGAACGAGTCCCGCGTGGGTCGCGACGAGATGCGACACGACCTCGGGCTTCAGGCCCGGATACACCGGGAGCATCGCCACGTCCGGATTCAAAAACGCCCTCAGCAGGGCCCGGCGCTTTCCGCGCATGCGTAGCCCGTCGTCCATTCGGATCGTCAGGCCGATCGTGCCCACCGGAGGGGCATTCACCGATGTAAACGCCTGCATATCGAACGCCGAGGTTTTTTTGGCCCGGGCCGCCCGGATCACCAGCGCCCCGAACACGACCAGCACCTCCGCCACGTCGCCGCACGCGACGCGCACAGCATTGATCAGGTTCGCCCGACCGTCGGATCCGATCTCGTCGAGAGGGACCTGCGAACCGGTCATCACGACGGGCTTCGGCAGTTCCTGCAGCATGAACGCAAGGGCCGAGGCCGTGTAGCAGAGCGTATCGGTACCGTGCGTGATCACGACGCCGTCGCACGCGTCGAGCCGCCGGTAGATCGCCTTCGCGAGATCCAGCCAGAACGCGGGCTGGAGGTTCGTAGAGTCGAGATTCACCAGCGGAAGCACCTCGATCTCCGCCAGTTGCCGCAGTTCGGGTACCTTGTTCAGCAGCATTCCGGCATCGGAGCACGGAGCGAGACCGCCGTCGCTCCCGCGCACCATCGTGATCGTGCCTCCCGTGGAGACGATCAGGATACGCGGCTTTCCGTCCGTTTTCAGTAGGGTCATGGCTCGCCCTTCGTCAGAACTTGTATTCGATCGCGAAGTTCACGTCCTTCTTGTCGGTCACGTCGTCGACCCGCAGCTGGAACTTCAGTCCCGGCCGGATCGCATACCCGCTCGTGAAGCGCACGGTCGGATCGCGGGTGTCGATAACGTCGAGGCTGTAGTTGATGTCCTGCGCCCACTGGTAGTCGACACCGAGGCCGACCTTCGAGCTGATGACGCCGGCACGCTTGATCAGCCGCTGTTGCGGGTCGCGGGCGACCATCAGGTTGAACAGCGGATCCCCGCCGATGTCTTCGACGCCGACGCGGTAGAAACTCTTTTCGCTCGGCCAGATGTCGACCATGATGTCGCTGAAGAAGGTGTCTTCTTCTTTATTATATCTAAGCAAATACTTGAAGTCGATGCGGGTCTGCTTGATATTCAGAAACACCTTGTCGACGGCCTGGGCGATCTTGTGCGCGTCGTCGAGGCCCGTCTTGATCTTGCTGCGGATATCCTTCTCGGTGACGATCTCCTTCACCTCGCGGGTGATCTCCTTGGCGTTTTCGCTGGCCTTGCGCAGCGACTCGACCGTCGACTTCACGTCGTTCGTCAGCTTCTGATCACGGTTGAGTTCCTCGATCATCTTGTCGAGGCGGTCGGACACGGTCTTCACGTTGTCGACGATTTCCTTGAGGCTTTCCCTGTTTTCGCTCGAGATCTCGCCGATGCGCTTGCTGAAGTCCTTCATGTTGTTCACGATGTCGCGGATCGACTGGCGGTTGGCGTCGACCTCCTCGTCCACCTTGCGGAGGACGTTCTCGAGATGCTCGACGATCCTGTCGGTGCGATCCTGCACCGACTCGATGATCTTGTTGACGTTTTTGGAGGCGGTTTCGGCGTTCTTGAAGATCGCGCGGGTGCTCTGCTTCAGTTCCGGATCGCCGACGATATCCTTGGCCGAGGCGGTCAGGCTCTGCAGTTTCTTGAGCAGCTCGTTTCCCTGCTCGAACAGTTCCTCCATGCGTGTCGGGTCGGTTCCCTCGACGACGCTTTCGTTTTGGACATAGGGGGCCGACTGGTCGCGGGTCGGCACGATTTCGATGAATTTTTCGCCCATCAGGCCGGCGGTTCCGATCGTGAAGGTATTGCGATTCCGGATCCGATGGCGTTTTTCACGGATATAGCACTTGACGACGACCTGGTCGTCGCGAATCTCGATGGTCTCGACCTTGCCGATCTTGACGCCGGCCATCGAGACGGAAGCCCCGGTACTCAGGCCGTTGACCGAGTAAAAGGTCACGTAGAAGCGATAGCCGCGCTCCGTCAGCTGGATGTCCCCGATGATGAACACCATGTACACCAGCAGGAAGGTGGCGATGAGAGTGATGATTCCGACTTTGAATGTTGAGTTCATTGCTGTTTCCTCGCCTTCACAGGAGCGTCATGGGACCCTTGGCTTCGCCGCGGATGAATTGCTGGACAACAGGATCGGGGGAATTGATGATCTCTTCCTTCGTGCCGATGGCGACGATCTTGCCGCCGTAATGCAGCGCCAGACGGTCGCAGACCCGATAGGCGGAGCCGAGGTCGTGCGTGACGACGATCGAGGTGACGCCCAGTCGTTTCTTCAGGCTGAGGTGCAGTTCGTCGATCGCCGACGTCATGATCGGATCGAGACCGGTCGTGGGCTCGTCGTAGAGAATGATCTCCGGTTCCATCGCGATGGCGCGGGCGAGGCCGACGCGCTTGCGCATGCCGCCCGAGAGTTCGCTCGGCATGAGGTTGTTGGAACCCGGCAATCCCACCATCTCGAGTTTTTCCGAGACGATGTGGTGAATCGCGAGATTCGAGAGGTTCGTGTGCTTGCGAAGGCCGAACGCGATGTTCTCCTCGACCGTGAGCGAGTCGAACAGGGCGGCCGACTGGAACAGCATGCCCATGCGCATACGCAGAGCGTCGAGGCGCATCTGGCTGAAGTTCGTGATGTCCTCGCCGTCGATGAGCACCTGGCCCTCGTCAGGCTTGAGCAGGCCGATGATATGCTTGAGGAGCACGCTTTTGCCGCATCCCGACGGGCCGAGAATCACGAGCGACTCGCCTTTGTATATCTTTAGATTTATTCCGCTCAGCACCCGTTTGGGACCGAACGCTTTCGACAGGTTCGAGATGATGATCATTGCAGGTATGCCATGTTGAAATTATTGATGCCGACGGTCAGGAAGTAGTTGACGGCGAGGATGAACATGATCGCGAGCACGACGGCGCCCGTGGTGCTCTTGCCGACGCCCTCGGCGCCGCCTTCGGTCGTGAACCCCTTGTAGCAGCCGATGATGCCGATCAGGGCGCCGAACACCATCGCTTTGAACAGGCCGCCCATCAGGTCGTAGATCTTGAGATTCTGGAGGATCGAGTCGCTGAAGGTGGTCAGAGTCTGGCCGATCTGGTAGACCGCGACGATCGAGCCGCCGATCGCGCCGACGATGTTCGTGAAGATCGTCAGCATGAACAGCATGATCGTGCAGCCCCAGAACCGCGGCACGACGAGATAATCGACGGGATTGGTCGCCATCGTCTCGAGCGCGTCGATCTGCTCGGTGATCTTCATGGTGCCGAGCTCGGCCGCGATGGCCGATCCGACGCGGCCCGCGACGACGATCGAGGTGAGAATCGGCGCAAGTTCGCGGGCCATCGCGAGACTGACGACCCCGCCGACGTATCGCTCGGCGCCGAGCTGGGTGAATTGATACCCGATCTGGACGACGAGAACGGCGCCCGTCGAAAAGCCGGTGATCATGACCATCGGCAGCGAGTCGACGCCGATCCTGGACATCTGCTCGATGAGATTGCCGAATCCGAATCTGCCGTTCCGCAGGCTGTGAAACGTCCAGTACAGCGACTGGAGGAACAGGAGCGACAGGTTCCCGAACAGTTCAACGAAGCTGCGAGCCAGGTTTACAAGGATCACGGTTCAGTCCTCGCTCAGGGTGATCGTGCTGTCGACCCGTCCCAGCACGACCAGATTGGTCGATTCGGTGAGAAAGTCTCTGCCGTCGATCTTCACTTTTTTCGATTCGTCGCCCTCCACGGCGAGCTGAAACACCAGATCCGAGTTGCGCGGTGCGCTCACCCAGGAGCGAATCGAGCTTTCGAAGGTGTCATGCGCCGCCTCCTCGAGCCGGACCTTCTCGCGACCCGTCTTGCCACTGTCTTTCGACGGTGCGTCGGACGACACGCCCTCGTCCGTCCGGTTCATCGTGAGCCCGTACACGGTCAGCGTGAGATTCTCCTTGCCGATTTCGAGGGGAATCGGCAGCCGCACTTTCCGAACAACGCTCTTTTCACGGTATGGCCGCATCGAGACCCACACCTCGAGCATGCCGCCTGGTGTGATCGAGGTGTTCTTCACCTCGACCTTCTCGACCGTCATCGTGCGGCGCCGCTTCTCGACTTCGATTTTGAGCATCAGGCGGGTCGGCCAGACTTCTTCGAGCTCGTTGCCGGTCAGGGTATCAAACAAGCCGGTCACCTCTTCGATCAGCGATCCGACGATGTCGTCCCGCGAGTAAAAAAGGTTCTCCCGGCGCAGATTGTATTTCTGGCCGGAACTGCCGGTGCATTCGAGGGCGATCCCCATCAGCGCCGTGCCTTCGCCGCCGCGATCTATAACTCCCTCTATAGATTGAACGAGGGTCGATTCCAGAACGGAGGTCAGCACTTCCGGATCGCGCACGATCTGGAAATTGATGCTTCTCGTTCGCTTGAGATCCTTGTCCGTCACATCGATCTGGATCGGGATCATGGCGGGAAAGCGGCCGACCTCGCCCGCGATGCCCTTTTCCCGATCCTGGGTGATGATGCCGAGCACGTCGGTCGGCGCGCCGATCTTGAAGGGCATTTCGACGCTCGAGAAACAGTGATAGATATGCGCTCCCGTCATCAGGAACGAAACGTTCCCCTTCTTCATGAAGGGGTGGGCGAACCCCAGAATCCGCTTCCCATCGCGATATGTGAGGGTTCCGAGCGTCGTCAGATTGATGTCGCCGCGAGCGAGCTGCACGCCGATCGCCGAGCCGGGCTCGAGAGGATCGGAGATGCCGGAAGCGCCCGAAGCCTGGCTCGGGATTGCCGGCAGGGAGGGCAACGGACCCACGCCCGCCGGCACCGGCACCATCTTGAATTTCCTGTTCCGACCGTTCAAAACGCCGACGGCTTTCTCACACAGTCCCTGAATGACGACGGGGGCCGCCGCGCGCATGAACACGGCTTCGTCCTGGGCGACATCCCTTCCAAGCGATTCGGGATCGTCACACTCGATGATGCTCCGGATCTCTCTGCCGCCTAAGCGGATCGGTTCGGAGCAACTCCAGCGTACCGGGGCGTCCGGATCGGCTGATCGGCTGGTCATCAGGGGATAATCCCAGATTTCGAGCATCTCCTCGATCGGCGTGACGAGTCCGACGGTGTGATCGGTCATGACCCACCCGGAACTGAGGCCGCCGACGAGCTTGTTGTTGATGTAAATCGGGCTGCCGCTCATGCCGGCGGCGATGCCGCCGGCGTCGTCGATCACTTTCCCGGCGACGCGCACCAGGATCGACTTTCCGCTGATCAGGACATTCTCGTTGATCTTGTTGTTCGCGAGAATGCCCATCACTTCGACGTTGAAGGTTTCGATTTCCCGGCCGTGGATAACGGTCTTGCCGATTCCTTTCATCCCGACCTTCAGATCCCTGAGCAGCAACATCTCCTCTGCCGCGATCCCCTGAGAGCCGATAACGGCAAAAACAGCCAGCAGCACGAGCAGCCGGCAGGAGAGCAGGGAACGCGCGTCAGCGTGTCGTAACGAGTATGCCATTGGAAATGGGCCGTTCCTTTCCATCCGAGGGCCTGTTCACGATCCGGTCACGGATGAACATTGACGAGGAGCCGCCGCCATCGAGATTGATGGCGCGTAATCCGCCGAGTTTTTTGATATAGGCGGCCAGTTCGGCCAGGGTCATCCCGGCGCTGCGTTTCGATCGCCCGTCCACGACGATGAACAGCAGATCTCCGGTAGCTGTGAGCGCGACGGCCGTCCTCGGATGCCGCCCGTTCCGGATGGAAGCATCGAACTTCTCGGCATGGCCGTTGATGTCGATGCGCCCGTCCGTCATCAGGCGCGGACCGCCGCAGACCGCGTGTTGAACGTCGCTCCACGGGGGAAGGACCTGATAGTCGAGGTTGACCATCTGGGCCAGCCTGACCCCCGCGAGCAAGCGGGCTTTTTCGCCGCCGGCCGACACCACGACGCCGTCGGGCGGGATGAGCGTGTCGGCCTTATGGATACCGATCACCCGCCCCTTGATCAGGGCGAGTTCGACCCCAGCCTCGTCCGTCAGCGTGCTGCGGGCATATTCCGGCGTATACACCACAAGCTGATCGCCGTTCCGAGGCTGATTGACGGCATCGATCGGAACGGCGAGGCCGCCGATCCTGAGAGTGCCCGAAAAATCCGGGTTGCCGAACAGAGGCTGGCCGGAGCGTGCGAGGCCGAACACCGATCGCGCATAGAGCGGCGAACTGATGAGGCGCCGATCGATGATCAGGGTTCCGATCGGGTCTCCGTTGTGGGTGAAATACGCGGCATTGATGCCGGCTACCGCCTTGTAGCGCTTCGCCATGGAGGAGAGAATCTCCTTCTGGCAGATCCCTTCATTCGCAAGGACGGGGAAGACGGCGAGATTCTTCGCCAGCGGATCGACCCTGAGGATATGCGCGTCGGCCGGGCCGGCTTTCGTGGCCGTACGGTCGGTGTAATACACCACCCCGGGAGCCAGCTGTTCACCGCCCGCGAGGGGGAACTCGCCTTCGCCGGCGCGGAACAAAATCGTCAGGCGCGGAAGGCCGACCGGCCCCGTGGCAAGGATGGGGTCACCGAATCCGCCCTTCCCTGCAAAAACGAGTTCCGTATAGGTCGGGGCGCTGAAATAGCGGAACGACTCGAACAACGCAGAGATGCTGCGTTCCGTTTCGGGGACGATCGGCGTCAGAGGCGGAGAGATGCGGACGCGAAGGAGTTTTCCTAATCTCGTCGGCACCTGTAAAGACATGGAGCCGGAAAAATCGAAGTCCAGAGCCTGATAAGGCTCGTCGGCACGATGCGTCACGCCCAGGAGGGTTACAGGCTTCCTGAGAGGCTTCTCTTCCGACGGCACGGCCGCGGTCATCGGCGGTTTTGGAGCCCTCTTCTTTTCTTCGATGGGAGCCGTTTCGGACGCAATGGGGGACATGGCGACGACGACGGCCTTCTCCGACGGCCCCGAGCTCTTTCCCTGGTCTTTCGAGGCGGCCCCAACCAGGAACAATTGCCCGAGGAGCAACAGTCCCATGAACAGCTTGAGGGAGTCTTTCACCGGCCCCACCCCCTTTCGTCCGAGGATTATTCACATCTGCTATCGGCAGATTTGCCGAACGAGGTGAGATACAGGATGTGACGGCCGAAAAACGCTCCGCGGCATTTCCCTCAGTTGTCATGGAAATGCCGTTCCTGCTATATTTCTCACGTCATCACAAGCGTTGTTTTTCATTCAGCGTGAAACGAGGCGGCAATTTTCATGAAGGCCTGCGTATCCATTCCGGTTCACGAACAGCCGGACGTAATTCTCGATCAGATACGCAATATCCGGTTTTACCTTCCGGATGCCTGGATCGTTCTCCATGTCAGCGGAAACTTTGTCTGGCCGTTCTGGGGGCTGTTCAAGCGGGATTTCACCGAACTGGACGGCGTCCTGGTCAATCCCGACCATCTGCCGACATGGTCGCGCTGGGGAAGTTTCGTCCATGTTCATAATTCGAACTTCCGTTTTGCCGCCGGGAAGGTCGAGTTCGATCATTTCATCATCCACTCGAGCAACGACCTGCTCGTCAGGCGTGGGGCAACGGACTGGATGAAAGATCTGGACGCCGCCTGCGGTCTGGGAGTCCTCTCCCCTGACTCAACATGGGTGGCTGCTCCCCGCGTTTTTCGCGATGAAGCGTTTCGAAATATCCGCAGGCATTTCGGCGTGTCGGAGATCCTGACGTCACAAGCAGAGGGAACCTTCTACCGGAGGGAGATGTTTCAGGAAATCGTCGACGTCATCGATCGCCATTACGACTTCTCGGTCCCGGCGGAGAACTACGAGCGGGTGGAAACCTATTACCCCACCCTCGCGGCAAAACTTGCGAACCGGATAGGGCGACCGTATGTCTTCAGCGAGCTCATCGGCCTTCCCGAGATCGTTCCCGAAGTCGTGGAACTGATCCGAAGTCAGACTCTCTCGAAGGCGACGTTGAAAGAAGCTTACAGAAACTACCGAAGAACGGGGTATATTCCCCCTTCGCCGGGGGAATGGTATAAAAAAGCCCTCGGTGAGGCGAAAAAGCTCGCTCGGGCCTTCCTGCAGATATATCGGAAAGGGTCACTCGAGAAGCCGGCGGTAAAATCCGCTCTGGACATCGATCCTTCAACGTCTTACGATGTCGGGCATCTCTACGGGGTCAAGCGGGTCGAGCGGTATCTGAATCACCCGTTACGGCGTTTCATTCGTTCGCTTCTCGAGAAAGATCGAGCGGAGGCATTCGGAACACCCACGGCACAAGGAGCAATTTCGTGATCTGCAGAGAACGCTGCATCGTCATCGACATCGACGGGACGCTTTGCCCTGTCAAAAAACCCGACCAGTCGTATTCCGACCTTGTACCCTATCCGGACGTGGTTGCCAAACTTCGGGAATACAAGGAGCGAGGATTCTATATCATTCTTTATAGCGCCCGGAACATGCAGACCTATGACGGAAACGTGGGTCTGATCGTCGCAAACACCGGGAAATTCACCATGGAATGGCTCGACCGCCATGCCATCCCGTATGACGAAATCCACTTGGGGAAGCCGTGGTCCGGCAAGGGGGGATTTTACGTCGACGATCAGACCATCCGCCCCGACGAATTCCTCCGGTTGAGCTACGAAGAGATTCAGGCGCTGCTGGGAAGAACTCCCTGAACTCCGCCAGGAAAAAACGATCGTGAAACATCTGCTCCTGCTTCCAAGTGCCCGCTTCGTTCCACCCGAACTTCAGACGGAGTTCGGGCGCATCGCGTCCGGCATGGTCCCGCTGGGCAGCAGGCCGGCTCTCCAGCACATCGCAGAGCCGTATGTGAAGGCGGGATACGAAGTTCTGGTTGCGGTTCACGAAGGGGCGGATCATGTCTCCGGATTTCTGGAACGCCATCCCGACCTTCATGCCGAGGCGGTGGACGTGGGCTTGACGCGAAGCCTGGGCGACACAATATTTACAGCTATTCAGAAACTCCCCGCTCTGCCGGAAAAACTGGTCATCAATTTCGCCGACACGTTTATCGACACCCCGCTCGCGGCGGCGAACGCCGTGGGATACGCGAGTCTTCCGGACACCTTTCGTTGGACGACGTTCAAGATCGATGAGCGGAAGAACATTCGCGATATCCGCGAAAAGGATACGGACAAGGAAGGCCCCTCCCAGGACTGGATGATCTTCATAGGCGCGTTTTCGATCGGCCGCATCGGAGATTTCGTCGAAGAACTCAGGCAGCAACTGGCCGACGCGCATCCCCATCAACTGGATCCCTTTTACAGGGCGCTGGTAGCCTATTTCAACAGGCTTCCCTCCGGCGAGAAGGAGTTTCAGCGTATCGACAATTGGGGTGATTTCGGGCATCTGGACACCTATTACAAGACCAAGAAACAGTTTTTCCTCGGCCGGCGGTTCTTCAACCACATCTGCATCGACCAGGATCGCGGCATCCTGCGCAAAACAAGCGCTCACGCCAAGAAGTTCATCGAGGAGATAACGTGGTATCTGAAACTGCCCAAAGGTCTCCAGCACGTTGCTCCCCGCGTTTTCGACTACAACCTGCATGTCGGAAACCCGTTCGTCGAAATGGAGTTCTACGGGTATCCGGCCCTCAACGATCTGTATCTGTTTGGGGACTGTTCCATCAGCACCTGGAACCAGATTCTCATCGCCCTGGGCCGCCTGCTGCAGGATTTCGAAGAGTATTCCTTCGTCCCTTCAAGTCCGGATGTCCTGGTCAGGGCCATGCGGGAAATGTACGAAGGGAAAACGAGAGAAAGGCTCCAGAACCTGCCGAGCGATCCCGCCTTCGCCGGCTTTTGCACCGATACGGTCGTCATCAACGGAGTCAGCTGCGCCGGACTCCCGTCGGTGTTGAACCGGTTATCGGAGGTAGCGGAGAATATCAGCCTCTATAATAGGACCCGCTTTTCCCTCATTCATGGCGATCTCTGTCTCAGCAATATCCTGTTCGACCAGCGGAACACCATCCTCCGGCTCATCGATCCGCGCGGCAAATTCGGCGAAATCGAACTCTACGGAGACCGCAGATACGATCTCGCCAAGCTCGCCCACAGTTTCGAGGGGGATTACGACTTTCTCGTGAACGGTCTTTTCGACCACGCCTGGGAACAAGGCGAGTATCGCTTCGCGCCGCATCTGAATTCCCGCCAGCGAGAGGTCAAAGCCCTCTTTTCCGCATGGTTGCAGCGCGGCTGGCCGAAAGACCTGGCGACGGTCCGCTTCATCGAGTGTCTGCTGTTCCTGAGTATGGTTCCTCTGCATGCCGACCGTTTCGATTCGCAGGAAGCGTTTCTTGCCCAAGGACTTCTGCTTTTCCAGAAAACGCTTGACGGAATCGATGCGCGCCCCCGCGTCATCCGTTGACGTCAAGAGACAAGAACGGTTCGAGCGCTCACCGTCGTAATAATATATTTTTTACTATTTCACACATGATATCGGGAGGGCATATGCCTGCACACCACATGATCGTCACCATGGCCGGCCTGGGCATGAGATTTCGACAGGCAGGCTACACGGTTCCCAAGTATCAGATCGTCGTCAGGGAACGGACGCTCTTTTCATGGGCGATGGAAAGCCTTCGCAACTGGTTCGGCGGGGATGTCCGCTTTCACTTCATCGCACGGGCGGAGGACCGGGCCGGCCGATTCATCGAGCAATCCTGCCGGGATCTCGGGATTGCCGACCATCTTCTGGTCGAACTGGACGCGCCCACGGACGGCCAGGCGACGACCGCCATGCGCGCGTTTCCGGGCATCGAAAATCCGGCTCTTCCGATCTCCATCTACAACATCGACACGTTCGTCGAGCCCCTGTTCCTCCCGCGGGACGTTCCAGCCTGCGACGGATGGATTCCCTGTTTTCCTGGAAAGGGGGACGGCTGGAGTTTCGTCAGGACGAATGACCGCGGCGAAGCGGTGGAAGTCCGCGAAAAAGTGCGCGTGTCGCCGCATGCGACCATCGGATTCTACTGGTTTTCGTCCGCTACCCTCTACGAAAGTATATACACCGAATACTATTCTATCCCCGAACATCTCGAGCGGGGCGAAAGATATGTTGCTCCTCTGTACAATCACCTGATCAGCCAGGGCCGCATCGTCCGCATCCACGAGATTCCTTTTTCAAGAGTCCACGCATTGGGAACACCGGAAGAAGTAGACGCCTTCAGGAATGAGCCGGCCGCCTCTCAGCAGTGAGCGACAACGCGTCAACTTTTTGACGCGCCAGGACCACGGAACGTCCTCTTTTTGACGTCCCTGCTCGACGGCATCCTCAAAGCATCGATCGTCGCAGGATTTTTCGCCCTGGCATGCCGGATGCGTTATTCATCGTGTCCGCATCAAGCACAACAATTCAGGAGGAGAATATGAAGAAATTCTGGACGATGCTGTTGATGGCAGGTCTTTTTTCGTTGAGCGCGGCTGCGTATGCCCAGCCGGCGGCGGCGACGGGCGGCGACATGGGGAAGGACGACGACACCGAGATGATCGGGCCGGCGGATGAGGGGCAGGGGCTTCGCAAGGGGCTCAAAAACCGCGAGAAGATGACCGCCGACCAGATCATCGAGCGGATCGGGAAGATGAAGGAAAAAATTCTCGGCCGCATCGGAGAACGTCTCGCGAAGCTTCCCGAACGTCTCGAAAAGCTGGAATCGCGTGCCGACCGTCTTGCCGAGCGTCGCAACAAGCGGGCTTCGGAAGGCGTCGCCAGCGGAACCGCCGATCGTTCGGCCCAGGCCAAGGAAAAGATCACCAAGCGGTATGAGGAACTCAAGGCCCGCATTACGAAACGCCGAGAGCAGTTCGAACAGCGCGCCACGCAGCGCCGCGAAAAATTCCAGCAGCGGATCGCGCATCTGAATGATGCGGACAAGGCAAAGGTCATGTCGGCGTTCGAGTCCGCTCAGAAGGATATTTCCGCGGAGATCACGAAGATTTCGGCGGAGGTTCAGAAGAAACTCGACGACACCTACCAGAAAGTCCTGGCCAAGTTCAACTGATCGCGCTCGAGCAAGGTTCGCGTATCGCCGGGTCCGGCCGCCAAGGCCGGGCCCGGTTTCTCTTCAGCCGTGATTATCGTCGGACCCGGCGATGCCAAGCCTTTTCATGCGATACAGCAGGTTCGTCCTCGGAATCTTCAGCTCTTCGGCTGCCTTGCTCTTGACCCCGCCGGACCGTTCGAGCGCCTCGAGAATCATGCGGCGTTCGACGACTTCCAGGGCTTCGGTCAGACCGCTGTCCGGAGACACGGGAGCGGGTGAAGACTGTTCCGCCGACGGCGCGCCGGTTTCGATCGAAGCGATCCCGAAGTCCCGAGGCCCCATGAGGTCCGATTCGGCCATGACGGCGGCACGCTCGATGGCGTTGCGCAGTTCCCGGATGTTTCCTCTCCAGCGGTGGGCGCGCAGGATGGGCAGCAGGGCAGGATCGAGCCTGAGCCCGGGCCTGCCGAATTCCCGCCTGAATTGGCCCAGGAGGTGTTCGAGCAGGAGCGTTATGTCATCGGGGCGCTCCCGGAGCGGCGGCATGGTTATCCGGACGACGGCAAGCCGGTAGAGCAGATCCTCGCGAAATTCTCCCCGGACGGCCATGGATTCCAGATCCCGGTTCGTGGCCGCCACGATGCGGGCCTCGATCCTGATCGGCTTCGAACCGCCGACGCGCACGATTTCCTTTTCCTGGAGAGCCCTCAGAAGCTTCGACTGGAGCTCGAGCGGAACTTCGCCGACTTCGTCGAGAAACAGCGTGCCGCCGCGGGCCGCTTCGAATCTCCCTATCCGCTTTTCCCGGGCGTCGGTGAAGGCCCCCTTCTCGTGTCCGAACAGTTCGGACTCGAACAGCGTGGCCGGGATCGAGGCGCAGTTGACGCGCACGAACGGCCCCTCAGCCCACGGCGAAAGGCCGTGGATGGCCCGGGCCGCCACTTCTTTTCCCGTGCCGGTTTCGCCGCACAGCAGGACCGTCGAGGGAAAAACCGCCGCCTTGCGTATCAGGCCTTTCACGGTTTTCATGCCGTCCGATTCGCCGACCATCGTCGCCAGGGGGTCCTCGAGCCCCTCGATAGCCCGCCACGCGGCGTTGGCTCTCTTGAGCGTGTCGGCCTGTTCGGCCGATCGTCGGCGTTCGGCGACGCGCGCGATCCGAAAGGCGAACTCCTCGAGCGGCACCGGCTTGGTGAGGTAATCGAGCGCGCCGAGTTTCATCGCGGCGACGGCCGTTTCGATGGTGCTGAACGCCGTCATGAGGATGACTTCGGCGGGTTTCTCGGCTTCGCGGGCGGCGCGGATCACCTCGAGCCCTTCGCCGTCGGGGAGTTTCAGATCGGTGATGACCAGATCGAACGGCCGCGCGGCGATCTCGGAACGGGCCTCGGCGATCGTTCCGACGGGAACGGCGGCATGGCCTTCCTGCCCCAGAAAGGTGCAGAGACCTTTGACGAGCGAGCGGTTATCGTCGACGACGAGAATGTTCATGTCCTGACCGGCACCTCGATGAGGAATGCAGCCCCTCCGCCGGGGGCCGATTCATACCGTATCGACCCATCATGGGCCTCCACGAATTTCCGCACGAGGGCAAGGCCGATCCCGTGCCCGCCGGGTCTGCCCGTCGCGAACGGCGTGAACAGCCTTGGCACGAGCTCCTGAGGAACTCCGGGGCCGGCGTCGGCGAACGAGAAGCATACCATATCATTTTTACGATATATGTCTATATTCATTTCAACGGGCTTCGGATAACATGCGGAAACGGCATTGTCGATCAGATTTTCGGCGATCTGCCGCCACATCATGATATCACCCTCGACCTCGACCTCAGGACACCGGATATCGACCCGGCCGCCCGTGGGCACTCTCGCGGAAATTGCGTCACGGAGAAGGTCCGCAGGCCGGAACCGCTCACGCACGGGCTTCACGTCGCGCGAATAGCCCAGGAACCTGTCCACGAGGATTTTCAGCTGTTCCAGTTGTCCCTGGATTTCCTTGAACGGCTCGGCATCGGCGCCCTCTGGCAGGTATTTTCGCTTCAACAACCCTAGGTGCATCCCGATGGCTGAGAGCGGATTCCGCACCTCGTGGGCGATGGCGCTTCCCATGAGCGCGAGTTCGCGGATCCTCTCCGCGTGGATGTTTCGCAATTGCGTCTCGCGCTCGGACAGGCGCTCGTACAATCGGCACAACCCTTCGCGAAGCCGGTCGAGCTCGAAGATTCCGAGAGGTTCGGAAGTCGGCGGCTCATTCCTGCCGATGCGCTCGAGGCTCGTCACCAGCATGCCGACCCTGCGCGACACGCTTCCGGCGAGGAACATGGCGGCAACGACACACAGGGGAACGGCCCACAGCAACGCGGAAACGGCCGCACGCCCGATCACCCCGAACAACTCCATATACCTGAGGTCTGCCTCGACGCCCACGACGCCGCTCAGGATCCCGTCGCGATCGAGGCGGGGAACCAGCACGATCTTGCACCTGCGCGCCACGTTCAGCATCCCCGGATCTGGAAAGAACGCGCGTCCCTCCTCGAGCGCAAACATGCCGTCCTCGATCAGGTCGTCGACGTCCTCGATGGAGGGAGGCAGGAGGTCCGTCTCCCCGGGCATTTTCACGGAATACGACGCAACGAACCGCGGGCTGTGATCACGGAACTCCACCCAGTATACGTTGTTGATCCAGGCCGCAGTTCCTCCCGCGGAAAGCAGTCGTTCGAGATCGGACGACAAGTCGCCCCCGGTTTGCTCGCGAATACGCGAGTTCCATTCCGCCATCAGCCGTCGCGCCATCGCTTCCAGGTTCCGACCGGCCTCGTCGTCCAGGAGAGCAAACGACTGCCTGTATAGCAGAGCCGCCGACACGAGAAGAAGCGCGAAAGCGATTCCGAGCATCGTCGCGAACAGACGTCCGAACAGCGATCTCGGTAGCAGCCTCAGGCGCGGCATGGAGGCGCCCGGTTATAAGGTCGCTTCCACTTCTTTCCAGCCGATCAACTCTTTCATGACGGCCATATTATATTTCGTTCCGTATCGAACCGGCTTGTCGACCATGTAGTCGTAACTCGACTGGGAAAGGATTTCCTGCCAGTTGTAATAGGTGACCTTGATGTCGTTCGGCATCTTGCGCCGGTCGAAATAATCGGTCGAAAGGTTCCCGACCACGTGCAGGTTGATCATCTTCTGCATCTTCGACTCGGTGTCCAGTTCGAACCCGCCGGCGGCATGAAAGCAGCCTTCCCATCGCGGGCTCACGTTGACGAAGGGATGCGTGACGCCAAGCCGCGACCAGTCGCTGTCGTGATGGGGCTTGTAGACGATCTTGCCGGTCGTCGGATTCTCGGTCGAGGTATCGCGCTCCTTGTCGCGGATGGCGATGATGCCGAGCGCCGACTTGCTGCCGTCGTCGTCGGTCATGGTCAGGATGTCGCCGCCGACGTAGACGTTCCCCTCGACGACGAGCAGGCCTTTGCCCTTCATCCATCCCTCTATATATACATCGCCCTTTATATATGTCAGACCATTGATCTCGACGGCGTGCGACGTGTCGTGCGCACGCGTCGGATTGCCGAGAAACCGCGTGATCTTGTTCGGCACATTCCGCCAGTCGCCCCAGCCGTAGAGGGGAACCACCTTCCGGTAGGTCACCTCGTTGCGGCCGAACGCCTCGCGGAAATTCACATCGGTGAAGTATTTCGCCTGGCTCGGCGTCTTCTCGGGGTCGACCATCCTGTTCGACAGACGACGGTACACGTCCTCGTCGTACAGGTTGATCTTGCTCGTCTCGTAAGCCTGGACTTTTTTCGTGTTCGAATTATAGGCCTCATTATTCACTTTCGACCACCAGGGCCAGTGGAACAGGCCCATCCACTTATAATACTGTCGCGTCACCGCGTCGTTCTGATACTCGATCGAGTCGGCGCCGGCGAAGTTCGCGCCGCCGTTCCAGCCCGTCCAGCCGATGCCCATGTCGAGCCAGGGGTTGTCGAGATCCTTGCGAAGGTCGGTCAGCATCAACCACTTGGGAAGATCGACCCGGGCGCCGTCGCGCATGAACACCTTGCCGCCCTTCACGGTGAATCCCCATGGATCCCAGAAGTCGAAGGGAAGGATCTTGAAGGAATCCTGGTGAGTCTTGTTCAGATACAGACCGTGTTCGGGGGCGATCATCCCGACCGAGTTTCCGGGAAACGGCGACTGAACCAGCATGGCGTTGCACGTCTTCTTCACTTCGATCTGGCGGCTGGTGCGGTGGTAGGTGCCGCGGGAGTTGATCACGATGAGGCCGCTCCGGAGGACGTCGGGCGGAAGGCCCTTCGCCTCGAGTTCCTTCGAGGCGTCAGGATTGCGCTTCCAGGTGACGCGCGTCTTGATCTTTCCGTCGCGGATCAGCGGAGGGACGGCAGAATCCTTCCCTTCGAGGCGGGACATGTCGATGTCGACGCTCCCCTCCTCGCTCTTGGCGATCAGCTTGTAGAAAGCGTTTTCGGGGTCGTTCATCCGGCTCTTGATCGTGAACAGGGCCTCCTCAACGCCGGCCTCGGCCAACAGCAGGGCGCAGGTGCTGTCCACGTAATTCTCAGTCAGATGGACCTCGCCCCGCATGAAATGGATCATGCCGTAGACGATAATGCTGATCACGACGATCGTCGCGATCGTAAAAAACAATGCAAGCCCTGAGCGGCGCACCGGTCGACGGATCATGGCACTACCTCCTGACGGGGCATGAGTAAGTCCCGTACACTCTATTCTACCAATCGTAGCCCGCCCCCCGCAATACGAGCGAGGAAATGCCGCTGAAAGATTCTTTCAGGAAACGCTCACCGGGCCTCGAAGGAAACGATATCCCCTTCCGATGCCGTGACGCCCGGCGGAACCGTCGCCATCGAGCCGTCGGGCTGCACGTCCGTGACGCGGACGGTCCCGAGCTCTTTCTTCGAACACCAGACAACCACGCCTGCGCGGTTACGGATCTCCGTCACCCCATACAAGACGCCTTCCCGGCCCTCCGAGAGGCCGCTCGAGGTTCCCATGTCGATGACGATGCCCTCCGGGCTGACCGCCTGCACCCGGGCCTCCAGCCGAAACAGGCCGTTCAGGCGCGACATCACCCGATCGAGCGCCTTTCTCGTGGCCTGGCCGATCATCGACGCGTCGAACTCGGAGGAGCCGAGTTTCAGAGCCGCACCGAGGGCCTTTTTCAGGTCGCCGGCGAGAAGAACCGCTCCGGTCTTGTCGTGACGGGCTTCGGCATTGTCGGAAAACACGAGCCGGCCGTTCTTCAGATCGATCACTTCGACGCTGAGGCGAACGTATGCCGTGACCTTCGTGTGCATGAAGCCGCCGGCGAGCTTGCCTAGGGTCCCGAGTCCGGTGTCCCGCTGGAAATGGCCGAAATCCATCACCTTGCCTCGCAGGATGTAATCGGCGCCCTGGAACCCGCCCTTGGCCTGGATCGTCGAGACGTCGAAGAAGCCGTCCTGCGCGAGGTTGAGCTCGTCCTTCATCGCCTTCAGTTCTTCCCGTTCGACGACGAGCACCTTTCCGGCCTGCATCAGCCGCTGTTTCAGCATTTGAGCGAGCCCCGACCCGATCGGATAGCTGGAATCGAATCCAGACGGGTTCGCGAACGGAAGGACGGCGATCCGCGGTCGGGCCTCGACCCGGGCCCCGACCACGAGAAAGATTCCGACCATCAGGAGAACCATACGCGCAATTCGACGACACGACCTCATTCAGCCCCCCCGGCTCCGAGAATTTTCCGCAACAACTGCCGGTGACGCCCCGGCCCGAAATGATCCGAAAGGAACTCCACGCTCTCGCATCCGAGCCTCGAGAGATACAACCCCAGCGCAGGACGGTTTTCCGGATCCACCGTCAGTTCGAGGCTTCTCACTCCTCTGGCCGTCAACGACTCCAGAACCGCATGCATCAGCATGAAACCGATACCCCGGCGCCGCCACGAGCGCGTCACGGCGAGACTGAAAAGAAACGCCCGCGGTTCCCCCACTCCGCCGATGACGATCGCCTCGCCGACGATGCCGTCGTCAGGGCGACGGGCGACCCATATTTCGCCGGCCCGTGCCATCAGGGCGAGATTGGGCGCCGTCTGGGCATCGTCCGGGAACGCCTCCCGCTCGAGCGCCGCGACGCCCTCCACCCCGGCTCGGTCATCGGGCCGGAGCCGGTCAACATCGACAACAGGCGGAGATGCCGTGGGCGCCATCAGACTTCCAGGAAACCGATCGCGGAAGGCGTGTCCCGACCTTCGGCTCCGGGCGAGTATTTTCCGAACCCGCTCTCGCCGAGAACGTAGACGCTTCCATCGATCCGGCAGGGGAGCACCTGGAGGATCCTGTCGGGGAACGTCGTTCTTGCCAGCACCCGCCCGTCGGGCGCGACGAGAATCAATTCGTCGATTCCCGTGGCAATCACGGCCCCCTGCCTGTTGAGGCACATGCCGGAAACGCCGCCGGTCAGGGGAAGGCGTATCCGCGTTCCGTCGCCGCTCCGGAGGATCGTGACTCCGTCGCCGGCGGCGCCGCCGATGAACATTGCGTCCTCGGTTTTGTGGATGACGACCTGCTTTGCCCCGCCCTCGACGCTCGCCCGGCGAAGGATGTCGGCCTTTTCGCCGATCACCAGCACGTCTCCGCTCCGGAGACCCGCGACAAGCTCTTTTCCGGATGCATCCATCCGATGGAACATCGGCTCGGCGGGAAGTTCAATATCGTGAACAATATTTCCTTCGGGATCGACGCATGCAACCCGACTCTTCCCGACAAGCCTCGCGTAATGCTCGGAACCAAGGAGGGCGGCGACCGTCTCCCCGCACTCGATGGTCTTTACGGGTTGTCCGGGATGCCGGTGGTAGTGAACCGTCCCTTTCTCGTCGAGAAGCAGAAGGGCTCCGGATGCGAACAGGTGGGCCGCGCGGAAGTTTCCGAAAAAGCGGCAGGCCTCGCTTCCGTCGCTCCGAAAGCCGACGACGCCGTTCTTTCCGACCGCGATGGCGAGATCCGCGACGGCTGAAACGGCGATATCCGCGACGTCTCCCGCGGGGAGACGCGCGGTCCAGATTTCATCCCCGACGTCGTTCCGGCAGTGAAGGGTATCGCGGCCGTCCCACACCAGGGCATACTCGATCTGGTCGGCGCCGAGCCAGGTGCGGACGAAGGGCTTCCGGGACGCCCCGGCTCCCCCGGCAAGATCGATCTGCCAGATTTTCCTGAACGCGGGAACGCTTGCCCCGTCAGCCGGAGGGGGCTCCACGTCGAGGAACTCGAGGCGGCTGAAGTCGCGGGAAGCCGTCGATACAAGACATCCGACCCGGCCTTCGGGCGTCGCATACCAGATCGTCTGGCCGTCGCTCGTCAGCCGGGCGCGGATCAGAGGCTCGGGAAACCGGTGTTCCCAGGCGGGCTGGCCTTCGGCGTTGAGAATGGTCAGAAGGCCTTCCCGGGAATAGAGGAGCGTCTGTTTCGTCTGGTCGGCGTAGGAGACGCCGGAGAAATCCGCATTCAACTTCCCTTTCCAGATACCGAAGCTCTTCACGCAGTTGATGCAGAAAATACCCTTGCCGCGGTCGAGCGCGACGGTGACCTGTCCGTCGGCGCTGACGGCGAGATCCTGGATCGGGTCGAGGCCCATGAATGCGTCGTAATGCCGACCGTCTATCGCCACGGCCTGAAGTCCCTCGCCGCGTTCGTCGCGACAGGCGAACGCGACGGTCAGCCCGCTCGCCGAGATGTCGAGAGCGGCCGGAACCTTGAGAAGATTCCGGTAGGTCCAGCGTATGCGGCCTTGCCGGTCAGCCAGAACGACGGTCGGCTCGCGCGTCACGAGGACGATGTAGTGCCCGTCGGAGCTGATGAGCCCGTATACCGCCGGCGCCGGACGCTTCTTCCACTGGATCTGGCCCCTGGCGTCGATCAGCAGGGAATTGCCGCTGTCATCGACCGCGAGGACGTCGAGCGTATCGGCCAGGCTGATCGTGCGCATGGCGGCCCCGACGAAGGTGCGCCACATCTCCTGCCCGGCGTGGTCGAGCATGACGACATGCCCCGATACGGTCAGGGCCGCGAGGGCCTTGCGCTCGCTCGTGGCCTGCATCATGCGGATCATGCCGAGCTGTTTCTGCCACAGTTCCTGGTAGCCAGCCCGCCCCGTCGTACCGATCATCGCCGACTCCGTATCATCCGAGAATCCATTTCGCTTCAGTGTATCCCTGTTCATTGCCGGGAGCAAGAGGGGAGTGCGGAACGCACCCGGCTCCATGCTATACTAAAGACCGCGCACTCGCGGATCACTCAATCGACAGAGGAGACGTCGAACATGCCTTTCAGCAGCCTCAAACCGGGCAGATCGCCGCTGACCGCTTTTATATATTGCGTGTTATTGCTTTTCCCTGCCTGTCAGACCGATGCCGGGATCGAATACCGGATATCGACCGTCAACGGAACCTGGCTGATGAACATGACGACGACCCTGATCCAAGGCGAGATCAATGGAAAACCCGAGGTCGTCTGCCTTCCGCGGATCGAGTTTACGTCCGAACTCGACCGCGAGGAGTTCAAACAACGGCTGAAAGCGGGTATCCAGAAGCAGGACGTCGTATTCCATATCTATCACGATGAATTGAACAAGCCGATCAGGTCGGGAAACGTCCTGTTCGCCTCGGACATCTATCTCAAAACCCTCAAGATGAGCTACTTCGCCACGCTGCGGTCATGGGGCTACAAGTTCAAGGTCAGCCGCCAGCCGCCGTTCGAGGACCGCGCCTACGTCCAGGAGGTTCAGTCGCAAGGCCTTCTCGAGATGTCGGCCGCGCTGAAGGACGGCCAGGGAGGCGCACAGAAAGCACCGGGCGTCGCGAAGGCCGGCGCTGGCACGGCGGGAAGCGGCGGCGGAGGGGGGATGATGTCGATCGCGCACCTGTTGCCGCAAGGGTACCTGCCGCCAGAAGTCCGGAAGATGAAGAAGGAACTCGACCGCAAGCTCCGGGAGATCAAGACTCGCCCCTTCAAGGCGGAGGTAATCAGCGTCGATCCGGTTCGATGGGCCGGCGGCCGCATGGGCCGCCTCCTGTCGGACGGCACGGCGTCAGACTGCATCATCGAAGGCCGTTGCACCGCCATCAGGCTTCCCGCACCGCCCTCGAGCGCCCCCCTGAAACCCGAGGCCTGCGCCGCGCTCGCCTCGCAGCCGTGCGAGTTCATTCTCCAGCGCGACACGAACGGACGCGAGATCCTCAGGGACGGGGCGTATGTTCTCGCCGACCTGTATCTGACGGATCTCGGGCTTACCTGGAACGACTGGCTCGAGAGCCAGGGAGTCACGCCCCCGCCGCCCGTTTCCGACCCAGCCTTTGCCACCGCACCGATTCAATTGAGAATTCAGGTGGTGAACGGCGTCTGGATGGGCCTCAAAGCGCCGGCCCTCGGCGCGGTCACGTTCGACGCCCCCCTTCCCCCAGGCTTGTCGGAAACGGAAATCATCCGCATTCCGCCGGCGGAACAGCCCATCGGCGATTTCAAGTCCTTTTCTGCCAAACTGGCTGCCGACGCGCCCGTGCGTAGCCCCGTCAACGTCACCCTTCTCCTCTTTCCCGACGGTTCGCCGTATGAGGAAATGGGGCAGAAGCGGGCCCAGCGCATCTTCTTTCCGAAAAAGCAGGCCACCCTCCTCATGCTCATGAATGCGGCAAACAAGCGCTGACGATCACACGGTTGATTTCCGTACCTTTCTTCCAGTCAGCATCTTGCCACCCCCCCAGCCGATTCTTATAATTTGTACATTCGTCTTTTTGAAATCATGTGCGAAGCGAGGTGTCTTATGAACAGCATCGCCTTACGGCGTCATACGTCGATTCATCTTCTGGTCGTCCTGTCGTTCGTCTGTTCGCTGTTCGTCATGCCGGCTCCGGCGAATGCCGGAGTGCTGTCCAAGGTCTGGTCGTTCGTCAGGCCGGTCGTGAAGATCGCCGGCCACGTCGGCGGCGCCATTGCCGGCGCCACGATGGCCTCGGCGATCGTTCCTCCCCTCGGCACGATCGTGGGCGGCGTTGCCGGCTGGATCGTCGGCGGGATGATCGCCGATTACGGAAGCGCGAGCCTGTCCAACCTCGCCGCGATAGCGGCTGGCGTGGCCGGCGCCATCGCCCTCGGGCCGAGCGCCATCGGCATGGTCGGCGGCTTCCTGCTTGGCGGGCTGGTCGGGAAATTGGCTTTCAGCCTGCTGAAAAAGGCCGACCGCGAAGTGACGGGCGGCGTTCTTCTCAACCAGGCACAGGCTGCACAGGCGCCTTCGATGTCCGTGTCTTCCCAGGTTGGCGAGGTGAAGAGCGACCTGAACAACGGGATGCAGAAGGTCGTGAACACCGTGAAGGAAAAGGTGGACATCGTCACCGACAAGGCGAAAGACACCAAGGCGAACCTGATCCGCGAAGCCCAGGAAAAGTATGAACAGGCTTCGAAGGCCTATCGCGAAGCCGTCGAGAAAGCCCAGGGCTCCGAAGTCGTCCGGAAGGCCAAGCAGGTCATGGACGCTGCCAAAAACGGTCTCCAGCAGCTTCTTCGCAAATAATCAGACATCAAACACGAGCGGGGCCGAAGAATTCTTCGGCCCCGCTCGTGTCTATCGGACCTTCTCAAACCTCACCGTTTCCGTTCGTGCTGAGCCTGTCGAAGCACGAACGGACTCTCGCCCCCTTCGACAGGCTCAGGACAAGCTTCGATACGTTCAGGGCGAACGGGGGGTTCTCACTTTGCCTCTCCCATGAACCTGAGCGTCAGCGACGTCAGGCAAAGCGTCATCATGCATAGGCAAGCTTCAGGCCTTCATCCATCGCCGCCCACAGCGTCTCGACACCCTCGAGGCCGACGGACCAGCGGACGAGCCCCTGCGTGATCCCGCGCGCGAGGCGGTCGGCCTCGGGGATACCGGAGTGGGTCATCGATGCCGGGTGCTGGATGTAGCTGATCGCACTGCCGAGACTGACGGCCAGTTCCATGGGAGTAGTATATCCAGCAAAATAGTTCATCAGCTTCTGGGCCGGTTCGAAACCGTCCTTGAGCTCGAAGGCGATCATGCCGCCCGCTCTGCGCATCTGTCGTTTCGCCAGTTCGTGCTGCGGATGCGACGCCAGCCCCGGGAACCAGACGCGCGCAACGCGCGGATGGGCCTCGAGGCGACGGGCAAGCTCGTCTGCACTGTCGCAGATTTGCTCCATGCGCACGGCGAGCGTCTGAAGTCCCTGAGAATTCAGCCAGGAGTCGAAGGGACTCGGCGTCGGGCCGTGATCCTTGTAAACCGGGAACAGATACTCGCCCATGAACGACCAGGGCCCGATCACCACGCCTGCCACCGACGTCGAGTGGCCATTCACATATTTCGTCAGGCTCTGGATGACGATATCTGCGCCGAGCCTGAACGGCTGCTGCAGATAGGGCGTTGCGAACGTGTTGTCGACGACAAACGGTATACGGCGAGCTTCCGCAAGTTTCGAGATAGCCCGGATATCCGATACGTTCAGGGTCGGGTTGTCGGGCGATTCCAAATACACCATCGCCGCGTTCGGGCTCCGAGCAAGGGCCTCTTCGACCTTTTTCACGTCGCTGGTATCGACGAAATGCGTCTTCACTCCGAACTTCTCGAGCGACCGGAAAAAGCTGTCGGTGCAGCCGTAGACGCTTCCCGAAATGATCTCTGAGCCGCTTTTCACGAGCGCGAACGTCGTGCAGGCGATGGCACCCATGCCCGAAGCGCAGACCAGGGAGGCAATCGTGGGCTTTCGTTCGTCCGCGGCCAGCGCGGCATCGATCAGGTGCTGGCAGTCGAGTCGGAACAGGACTTTCTCGAGGTATTCGGTCGTCGGGTTGCCAAGACGGGTGTAGATGCGGGCGAACGGCTTCTCGCCGCTCTTCGACTCGCCGAGGAACCGTTCGGCGCCGTCCTTGACGTTCCGGAAGCTGAACGTCGACTTCTGGACGATATTGGGCAGACCTATTCCAACCGCTATAGATGCGAACTGGTCGGCCGAAAGGAACGGCTCGTCCGTGCGCGCATACTTGTTTTTCCGCTCGAGCCAACTGTCATACCAGGGATGCATCGACATGGAAATGCTCCTTTCCTTCCTTCTGGACATTCTGTACAGTCCAGTTTACCCGCATCGGCCGTCCCGGTCAACGGCGCCCATCGGAACGCCCCGAGTTTCGGGCGGTTCTGGGCAAGAAAAAAAGTACAGAAAACGGTGGAAAAAAGCAGGTTGGAGACGTATGATGCACATCATGATCAAGTCCGGGAAATATCTGTTCATGGAGTGAGCTGATGCCCAACGGCCGGGAGAAGGAAACGAAGTATTTCCTCGCCGATCTGATCGGAGCCGACATCCGTTCCGCGGAAGGCGCCGTCCCGGCCCGCGTCGTCGATTTCACCCTTCTCCTCGGCGAGAAGTATCCTCGCCTCTCCCATATCGTCATCGAATGCGATGCCGGCGACCGCCGCCTCGTGCGACGCGACCAGTTCGCCCGGTTCGCCCCCGGCTCGCTCGAACTCGCCCAACCGGTATCGGATCTGCCTCTGCTTTCCGACGTCCCCGACTCGGTGCTCGTCCGCAACATCTGGGACAAGCAGATCGTCGACACATCGGACGCGCGCGTCGTGCGGGTGAACGACCTGCAGATCGCCGAAGTCAAAGGGGAACTCCGCCTGCTGGGCGTCGACGTCGGCTTTCGCGGCCTGCTGCGCCGTCTCGGCTTCGAAAAGTTTCTGTGCCCCCTGATCGAACGGTTCTCGGGCCCCCTGAAGAATGAAATCATCGGCTGGGACATCGTCGAAAGCGTACCGACGAATTTCACGCATCTGAAGCTCGCCGTTCCCTCGCAAAAAATCCGCGAGCTCCATCCCGCCGACCTCGCCGACATTCTCGACGACCTCAGCGTCCAGGAAGGCCTCTCCCTGCTGAAAGGGCTCGACACCGAAACGGCCGCCGAAACGCTGGCCGAGGCGGAAGCCGAAACCCAGGCCCAGATCATCGCCGAGATGCCCACCGAACGGGCATCCGACATTCTCGAGGAGATGGAGCCCGACGAAGCCGTCGACATCCTCCAGGACCTCGAGGAGGACAAGGCCGCCGAGATTCTCTCGCACATGGATGCCGAAGAGGCGAACGATGTACGGGAACTGCTGAAGCACCCCGAGAACACGGCGGGCGGCCTCATGAGCGTCGGCTTCGCCACCATCTTCGAGGAGTTTTCCGTCGATGAGGCGTTCAAGCATCTGAGGCTGATGGCGGTCGACCTCGAGATCATCTACTACCTGTACGTCGTGAACAAGAACGACAAGCTGCTGGGCGTCGTCTCGATCCGCGACCTGCTCGTGGCCAATCCGTCCGCAAAAGTCGTCGATATCATGAACGACAAGCTGATTTTCGTCTCGCCCGACACGCCCCAGGAAGAGGTCGCGGCGCTCATCTCCAAATACGATCTGCTCGCGCTTCCCGTTCTCGACGAGGACGGAGGGATGATCGGCGTCGTCACCATCGACGACGTGATCGAACTGCTGCTCGACAATATGCCGCGTATGTGGAAGCGGCGAGCGCTGACGAGCTGAGGACCGGACGATGCCGCAGCGCTTTCTCGCCTTTGCCCGCGCCAGACGCCGTCTGCTAGCCATTCTCGCCGTTCTTGGCCCCGGCCTGATCACGGCGACGGTCGACAACGATTCGGGCGGCATCGCCACCTACTCGCTCGCCGGAGCGTTGTACGGGTTCGACCTGCTCTGGACGCTGTTGCCCATCACCGTCCTGCTGATCATCACGATGGAGATGAGCGCCCGGCTCGGGGCCGCGACGGGCCAGGGGCTCGCCGATCTTCTTCGGGAGCGATTCGGGGTGAAGGTCACGTTCTGGATGCTTTTGACCGTGCTGATGGCGAACTACGGCACGGTCATCAGCGAATTCGCTGGAATAGCAAGCTCTATAGATATTTGCGGCACCGCGACGGGGTATCCGGAAGTCTTCACCTGGCTCAAATACCTGCTGATCCCCCTGCTCACCTTCGGCATCTGGAAACTGATCACAGAGTACGACTACAAGAAGATCGAGAAGTTCTTTCTCATCTCGATCGTGTTCTATCTCGCCTACCCGATCTCGGCCTATCTCGCGAAGCCCGACTGGGGAAGCGCGATGACCGCTCTCGTCACCCCGAAATTCCGGTTCGACGCCGGGTATTTCTTCACGATGATCGGCGTCATCGGCACCACCATCACGCCCTGGATGCAGTTCTACCTCCAGTCGACCCTGATCGAGAAAGGGATCACGCTCAAGGATTACGACGACGCGAAATGGGAAGTCGGACTCGGATGTGTGACGACCGATGTCATCTCGTTCTTCATCATCGTCGCCTGCGCCGTCACACTCCACTTCACGCCGGGAGCCCCCGCGGTCACCGGCATCGACGACATCGGAAAAGCCCTCGTTCCGCTCGCAGGCGCGTACGCCGGCTACCTGTTCGCCCTCGGTCTCTTCAATGCGTCATTGTTCGGCGCCGCGATCCTGCCGCTCTCGACGGCGTTCGCGATCTGCGAGGGCATGGGCTGGGAACGCGGCATGAACAAGACCTACGACGAGGCCCCCTGGTTCTACTGGATCTTCTCGTCCCTCCTCGTCACCGGCGCCGCGATCGTGCTGATTCCCGGCATCAGCTTCCTGTATCTGGCCGTCATGCGCGTGTCGCAAGTGGCGCAGGGCCTGATCCTGCCGCCCTTCCTGTATTTTCTCGTCAAACTCGGCGACGACCGCTCCCTGCTCGGAGAATACGCGAACCCGCCCTGGCTCAGCCGCATCTCGTGGGCCAGCTTTTATATTCTTACAGCGATCGATCTCGTCCTGCTGAGCGCCACCCTCAAGGAGTTCTTCCTGTAGGGGCCCCCTACACCGGCTCACATACGTGCGGCAACGGAGTTCCTACTCGTCGCAAAAGGAACACGACACTCATCCCGTATACTCGCACACTCGATGCCGTTCGTGCTGAGCTTGTCGAAGCACGACAGCTCTCGCCCTTCGACAAGCTCAAGGCGACCAGCTGCATCATGTCAGATCGCATACGATATGTTTCATACACGATAGTTGTCGCCTAACATATGAGACGAGTATTACTGCTGGCGCAATTTCGGCAGGTTGTCGGCACCGGACTGGTATCCCTGCGGATGCAGGCTTACGACCGTGCAAACCAGCGCATCGGTGGCATCGAGAACGAATTTCCAACGTTCAACCGGTGTCCGGGACGAATTGACAGCCTCGAACGAAAACTCGCCTTCCTTGTCGACCGTCGCGGTAAAATCGCGCTTTCCGCTGACGGGGATCATTCCATTGTCGTTCACCTTCGTGCTCGAAACGACTTCGACGTTGACATAGCCCGTCAACTTGTCCGTACTGCGTTCGACATGAAGGGTCAGATTGACGGTCGCCCGGTGACCTACCGTCGTTCCGTCGAGCGTCTTCGTATACAGCGTTCCCTGACCGGTCCAGGTTCCCGACATGTCGTTGCCTGTGAAGCGGGAAATCTTGTCCAGCGTATGCTGGCTCGTAATGTCGGCGAGCGCATCCTCCACCCCCTCTTCGAACGTGGCAGGCGTCATGCCGGCATCGGCCAGCCACACGGCGAGTTTGGTCGCAAGCGAAGCGCAGAACTCATCCAGAATGTCATAGTCCTGAATCTGGCTGATTTTCGCGTTATACGCCTCGTAGATGAGCGATTTTGCCGTGGAGGTAAGGTTGACGGTTCCCATGTTCATCTGGGTGCCGGTGTATGGTTTTGTCGCGCGCAACGAGAGGCTGGCCAGGTCGAAGCGGATTTCATAGGCGCCAAAGGGCTCGAGCCCCGTGACCTTGAACGAGCTGTCGCCCGTGTTCAGGCTGAAGGAAACGGCCTTTCCATTCACCTTGCAGGTGCCTTTCTCGGCAAAGTCCTTCAGAAGCTCCGTATTGTAACCCGACTGGGCCTTCACGGCCGAAGCGCGGGAGGAGCCGCCCACCAGCGCCGTCGCGTTGAGAGCCGGCGGCTGCAGCTGGCCGTAAAGTGTCGTGGTTGTGGCAGAGCCGCTGTTCGAAGTGCTGCTCATACCGCATCCGGCCAGCAAAGGCAACAGGCATATCAGGGCGCACAGCGCACGTTTCATCGGTCGGGTACCTCCTGCGTCACATCGGGCGATTCGGGGTCGGTGAAAGTTTACCAGCTTCCGCCGAACCGTACAAGCCCCTATCCCGGAACCGCCGGATGAAGAAAACCCGCCGATTCATTCTGCTCGGCGGGTTTTCCGGAACAACGGGGAAGAAAACAGGGATCTATTTTTTGAAGCTCTTGTCCGTCAGCGGAAGCATGTAGTCATACCGGGCATCTTTCGGAAGCGGCTGTTTCCAGAGTTCCTTTTCGATCAGGCGGTTGAGCTGGCGGCCGAAGATCGCGCCATAGCGGTTGATATAATCTTCCTGCTTGTCCTTGCCTTCGAGAAACAGGGAGCCGAAGCTCTCGATCTCGGCGACGGCGCGGGCGACGAACGGAGCCCGGATCAGGCCGTACATCCCGATGCCGAAGAAGTGATACCAGGCGCCGTAGTTGTCACCCAGCGGCTGAGAATCGTGCCGGATATAGGCGAGCTTCTGCTGAAGCGGCGAATCCCCGCGGTCGATACGGTAGGGGTCGCTCGCGAGCACGTTTTCCGCGGTGAGCATCGTGAGATACATGTTTCCCTTGTTCAGCAGATAGCTTTCGCGGAACAGTTCGTGCAGCTGAATGCTCCGGTCGGGCTGGTTCATGATCCACCGCTCGAGGGCGGGTTCCTGCCCCGTGACGGCATACCGCGATGTCCAGCCGCAGGCAAGCAGAAGAAAGATCTTCGAGCGCATGAACAGAAGGGTTGGAAACTCTTTCTGCTTGCCGATGATGAACCGGCCGACACGGTGCCAGAATCCGTACCACAGATATCGATGGGCTTCGGACGACCATTTGTGCTCTTCGCCCATGACCGGCGTGATGGCCGGATACTCTTCGAGGATGACCCGGTGTATGGCATTGATCAGCCGGGGAATGTGAATCGGTTTCGTCCGGCCGATCTTGAGCGGGTCTTCCGCCTGCCCGGTTTTCTGGGCCGTCTCGATCGCCTCGAGCTCCCGCTCCTTCTCGATCTCGGCCTGTGGATACGAGCCGCCGACGAGGGTTTTCAGCAGTTTCCAGGGAATCTGGTCGAGTTTGCGGATGAGATAGGCGTCACCCCGTGGATCGACCATCTGGAGCCCGCTCTGCTGATAATGCTCGCCGTTCGAACGTTTCAGCCAGTCCTTGAACTCGCCCGCCGAAACCGGTGAGAATCCGCACCAGAGAACGATGAGAGCCAGAACCGACACTCGATTCAGACGCATGCGTGCAATGCCCCTTCAATGAGTTTTTCCTCATTATACCCGGAATCCGCCTATCCCGGAGTACCCCACCAGGGAGGGTGGCGATCCCTGCATGACACGATTTTCTCGTTCCCGTTCGTGCTGAGCCTGTCGAAGCACGAGAGGCCGTTCGCCCTTCGACAGGCTCAGGGCGAACGGGTGGCTTCATTCTGCAGGACTCGATTTCAGGGAGGCTGAATCCGATTCGGCGGGTGATTGTTCCGCGAGAAAAACGGGGCCGGAAGCGCTCCAGGTATGGAGAAGAGTCGCCCTCCCGCCGTGCGGCCCCTCGAGCAGGACGGTGTCGGTTCCGTAGCCGAACTTCGCGAAAAAATCGGGTTCCCCGTCGGGCTGCTCGTCGCACGTGGTGCGAATGGAGATTCCCGGCTGCGAAGGGATGAGAATGCGAAGATCGCCGGCGTAATAATAATCGCGGAGCGAGTCTTCATGAAGCTCCCGCTGGAAACAGGCTTCGAGCTGCCGGGGCTGCTCGGGCGGAACTCGCAGGAGCGGCACGTATAAGGAATTCCGAAGGACCCATTCCCCGTCGCGTTCGATCATCAGCACGACCGGTTTGTTCCAGGACCACCAGAGACCGATCAGGAAAGGCCCGTACAGGATCGCGACGCAGACAAGCGTCGGAACGAGGCGATAGGAAGACGCATACGCAGGATCCATCGCCTCTTTCGCCGTCGGGAAGAGCAGCGGCCGCAGAATCTGGCCGGCGATGATCCAGCCCAGAAACACCAGGAAAAATACGATGATCCAGGTGATAGCCACCGTCCCGAAATCGAACACCCTGATTCTTTCGAACATCGCCCAGTTCCTGCCCTTCTATCCGGCTGTTTTCTCCTGGTCCGGAATTCCCGAATCCGAAACCCTTTCGAGCAACAAAACCGTGTAATCGTCCGGCTGCGGCTGGCCCGTCAGGAACGACGGATGATGATCGAGAATGTCGCTGCAGGCGTCGGTCAGCGGAATGAAAGGTCGCGTTCCGAGATACGTCTGGAGCGCGACGATCTTCATTTCGTCTTCTCCGCCTTCGCCGAGCGATTCGTACAGTCCGTCCGTATAGAACAACCATCGTTCGCCGGGAAGGATCTCGACGGGCGTGCCGGGAGTCTGGGCCTGCTTCATCACGCCAAGTGGCGGAGCGATCGTGCATCGCTGCTGGGTCCAGGTTCCATCCGGAGCTCGCCGGAACGGGAATACGTGGCCGCGGTGGTAAATCGTCGCCCGATGTTCGATCGTATCGATCACGGTGAACTGGGCCGTAACCATGAGACGCCGCTCCTGGCTGTTCATGAGCGTATAGTTGATCGTATTCACGAGATTCTCGATGGAAAACCCGTCTTTCGTCCGCTGAAGGACGGAGGTCTTCACGATCGCCATGCCGAGCGCAGCCGGGACGCCATGCCCCATGACATCGGCGATCATGACGACCAGATGGCGGTCATCGACGACGAAGTAGTCGAAATAATCGCCTCCCAGCTGTGTCGCCGGGCGCGAGTGGCCGAAAACCCTGTAGCCGTTCAGTTCGAGCGGCTTCTTCGGAAGGAAGTTCGCCTGGACCTGTCGCGCCAGGGAAACCTCGCACGCCATCTCGTACAACCGGGCATTCTGGAGAGCCGTGCCGGAAATGCCGAGCAGAGTCGCCCAGAAATTCTCGCTTTGCCAGGGAAGCCGCTCAGCATCGGTATCATGGAGACACACCGCGCCCCAGCAGGCCTCGCCGACGAGCAGTGGCATATAGGAGGAGTACAAATGCGATCCCGGAACCGTCAGCGGCCGCTTCGTCTCGAAGACGGTCCGGAGGCGCTCCGCAAGCTCCGTTCTATATTTTTGTATATACGTTTCTCCGCGCGTGCCGGCGACCTGTCCCAGAGGCTGGGCCTGGCCGGACTGGGGCTCGAAGAAAACGAGAAGGCCGGCGTCGGCGCCCCGAAGCTCGCAGAACTTCGCGATGACCTCCCGCGACAGGATGCTCATCTCGAGAATCGCCGGAAAGCGGCTTCCGGCGCTGTGGAGGGCCATCAGTTCCCGCACCTTCTGATCGAGCTTGATGTTCTGCTCGCTGAGAATCGCGTTCGCCCGCTTGAGATTGGTTATCAACTGCACGAACCGCACGACGACGTATTGGACGACGGACATCAGCAGCGGGATTGTCATCGGGAGCACCAGCCGCCAGCCCGAAAACATCAGGAAACAGAAACCGGCATACACCGACAGCATGCCGGCAAACACTGCCGTCGAGGCAACGAAGGCGCCTTCCCAGCAGAGAACGCCGAACGTGAACGAGGCAAACACGACGAGAAGACCGACCTGCGTTGCCAACGAAGGGGCTTCGAGAAAATTCGACGCGAGAATGTTCTCGAGCAGGTTCGCATGAACGATGACTCCCGGCTTCAATCCGTGAGGGGTGATCCGGAGGTCACCGAGTCCTTTTGCCGAGGGGCCGACGAAGACGATCGCGTCGCGGAAAATCGACGCGTCACGGCTGACCGACGGGGCAAACACGTCCCAGAAGGTGGCCGGAAGGGCGGTTTCCCTGACGAGATCCGAAAACTTGCAGGTCGGAAACGGCTCTCTCTGCCTGTCGCCAAGGAAATTGATGTAGACCGCTTTCCCCGTTCCGCCGTGCCACAGGCCCTTTATCGGCTTCCAGGGCGGCAGGTCGATGAGCGGGATGCACGTATCGCCGAGAGTCACCCCCCCGTCCGTGATGGCGGCACGCCGGCCCGTGACCTGTTCGGCGATCGCGAGGGAATAGCATCGATACCATTCATCTTCGAATCGATGGGTCAGAAACGTCTTCTGCAGAATGCCGTCGGGGTTCAGATACTCGAAGTCAGCGTTGATGTACCCGAACCCCGCGGCGGACTCGGCGAGGCCATCGAAGGGAAGGGAATAATTCTCGCTCAGCTTCGTCATCGAGGAATCTTCATACCCCTCGTAAAATACCTGGGGGAACAGGACGCGGCCGAATCTGCGGCAGCTCTCGATGAACGCCGCGTCGCCTCCGGGGTCGGCGGAAGAGAGATCCTCAAACATTATATCAAACGCTATTGTTTTTGCCCCGGCGGAAGCGAGGCGGTCGACGAGCGTCGCGTAGAATGAGCGCGAAATCGGCCAACTTCCCAGCTGGGGCAGGCAATCATCCGTGATGAGAACGAGGGCGATCTTCGCCTTTGGCTCCTGGAGGGCCCGCATGCGGTATCGCCAGTCGATGGTGCGGTTCTCGAGCCCGTCGAGCGAGCCGGACAGGAGAAGGGCCGTGAAGATTCCGAAAAACAAGGTCCCTATTCCGACCTCGAGCAGGCGAAATCGCCTGGTTCCCGGTTCGGAAGCGTCGCCAGATTGCAATATCGTCACGTGGTTCGCACGGCTTTCAGCATGTCAGAAGGATGGCATTGCAATAGATGCTCGGCTGCTCGACCCGCTCGACCACGAAGCCGCAACTCTCGACATGTTCGCGGATGGTTTCGAGGGACGGCACGTGATCGGGAGGCGGCCCCTTGTCGCGTTCCGCCTTTGTCCACTCGACGATGCAGACCCGTCCGCCGCTCTTGAGCACTCGTCGCAGGTCGGTCATCAGCGCGACGGGATTCTCGATCTCATGGTAGACGAAGGCCAGGAGGGCGAAATCGACCGTTCCCCGCTCGAGGGGCAGCTCGTCTTCGGCAGACCGCATGAGCGTGACGTTGGACAACGCCTGTCCGGCGATCCTGCGGGCCGCATGCTCGAGCATCGCCGGCTCGGTGTCGAGTGCGGTGACGGTTCCGCAGGAGCCGGCCAGCCGGCTGAGCGCGGGCAAATAGAAGCCCGTTCCGACGCCGATATCCACCACGTGGGCCCCAGCGGGAAGGCGCAGAGGGGCGAAGAGCGTGTCGGGATCGAACACGGACAGCCGCTCGGGATTGTCCAGTTTTTCAAAATTCCGGGGGTCGAACTTGTGACCGCTCATTGTCGTCTCCCGTCAACCGAAGGATGCGCGCCGGCCGAGAATGCCGCTGATGCCGCGAAGCTTCTCGATCAGTCCCGGAAGGCGCTCCGGTTTGAGGGCCTGGCTTCCGTCGCTCAGGGCGTGCTGGGGATCGGTATGGACTTCGATCATCACGCCGTCGGCGCCGGCAGCGATGCCCGCGAGAGCGACGGGCTCGACAAGCCGCCACTGGCCGGTCGCATGACTCGGATCAATGATGATCGGCAGATGCGAAAGCCGTTTGATCGCAGGCACGGCGCTGATGTCGAGATTGAACCGGGTGTAATTCTCGAACGTCCTGATTCCCCGCTCGCACAGCACGACGTTCGGGTTTCCATTCGCCAGAATATACTCGGCCGCCATCAGGAATTCCTTGATCGTCGAACTCATGCCGCGCTTGAGCAGAACGGGCTTGCGAATTTCGCCCAGGGTCTTGAGCAGGCTGAAATTCGACATGTTCCGGGTTCCCACCTGCAGCATGTCGGCATGTTCCGCGATGAGCTCCGCATCGTGCGGATCGAGGACCTCCGTGACGATCTTGAGGCCCGTTTTTTCGCGCACGCGGCTCAGGATGCGCAATCCTTCCTCGCCCAGCCCCTGAAAGGCATAGGGCGAGGAGCGGGGCTTGAAGGCCCCGCCCCGGAACAGTTTGCACCCGTGAGCCTTTACCGCTTCGGCGATCGCGAGAGCGGTCGCCTCATTCTCGACGGCGCACGGTCCGGCGATGATATGCACTTCGTCGCCGCCGAACACGACATCCCCGCCGACGCGAACGAACGAGTTTTCCGGCTTGAACTCGCGGGAGGCGAGCTGGAACGGCTGCCTGACGGGCATGACCCGTTCGACGCCGGCCCAGGTCTCGAACGCCGCATCGATCGCGGGCTGCTCGTCGCCCATGACGGCGATGATCATGCGGTATTCGTCCTGGAGCTGATGCGCGTCGAGACCGAGCGTTTTTACATGGTCAAGTATTTTATGGGCGTGATCTGCCGTCGCCCAGGGGGCCAGCACAATGATCATGGACGCACCTCGCGGCTCCGCATGATGCCTTCACTCCAATTCGAAACCATCGGGCGTCATGACGACGATGCCATTCGCTATAACGGTATGCACCTGGTTCTGGCCGGCCCGGTAGCCGATCGACTTCCAGGAATCGGCGACGATCAGCGCCAGATCCATGCGGCGGCCGATCTCGATCGCGCCCGTCTCGTCTCCGAGGTCAAGGGCATGCGCGGCATGCAGGGTCCCGGCGATGAGCGCCTCCCCGGCCGTCATGCGCAACTGGAGCATCGCGAGCGTCTGGATCAGCCCGGCGCCGAGGAACTGACAGCTTCCGGGATTGTGATCGGACGCGACCGCCACGGGCAGGCCGGCCTCGATCATCGCACGGGCGTTCGCGTGATGCGGTTCCATGAGGTAGGTGGACGTGCCCGGCAGAAGGGTCGGAATGACGCCCGATCCGGCGAGCTTTTTGATTCCCTTCCGATCGGTGCAGATCAAATGGTCGGCGCTGACCGCCCCGACCTCGACGGCGAGGTCGACGCCGCCGATGACGGTGATCTCGTCGGCGTGGATCTTGGGTTTGAGACCGTGTTCGAGGCCTGCCAGGAGAATGCGCCGGGTCTGATCGACGTCGAACGCCTTCTTCTCGCAGAACACGTCGTTGAATTCGGCCAGCCGGTATTTCGCCACCTGCGGAATCCATTCGCGACAGATCAGGTCGACGAACGTGTCCGGGTTCTTCTTGAACTCCGGCGGGATGGCGTGAGCGCCCATGAAGGTCGGAACGATGCGGATCGGGAACTCGGCCTGGAGCATCTTCACGACGTTGAGCATCTTGATCTCGGTGTCGAGGTCGAGACCGTACCCGCTCTTGATCTCGACCGTCGTGGCGCCCCACTCGATCGCCTCCATGAGGCGTTCGGAGGCTTCCTCGAAGAGATCCTCCTCGTCGATCCGGCGGACGGTCTCGACGGTGTTCATGATGCCACCGCCCGCCGCCATGATCTCGAGATAGCTCTTCCCGGCGATGCGCATCTCGAACTCGCCGCTGCGGTCGCCCGCATACACCAGATGCGTGTGCGCGTCGACAAAGCCCGGAAGCGCCGTCAGCCCCGCGCCTTCGACGAACCGGCAGTCGGGCAGGATCCGGACTTCATCGGAAAGCCTGTCCGACGGGCCGATCCAGACGATGACGCCGTCGAGACCGGCGATCGAGACCCGGTGATCTTCCCGGATCTCCCATCCGACCGGTGTGCCCTTGCCGCAGTATGGTTTCGGAAACCGGACGGCGCAGTCGAGATCGTGAACGACGAGATCGGCGGCCGGCTTGCCGGCCTTCGGGGCGGCGACGCGACGGGTCATCGTCGTCACGCCTTCGGCAGCATGCTGTGCAGCACGCCGTTGATCTTGTTCTCGAGCACGCAGCTCGGCGCGTAGTTCTCGCAGCGCAGGTAGTATTCGGCCGTCTCGAACAGCGCGTCCTGCGGCACCAGGCCGATGATCTCGGAACCGACGATCGGCACGCCGTAGCGTTCGGCCTCGGCCTTGATCATCTCGAACACGCGGAACAGCGGCGATTTTTTATAGTTTACCATATTCATGGAAACCTGGACGATGTTGCGCTCCTTCAGTTCGACGCCCATGCCCTTGACCGACGAGAGGCCGCCCGAGATGCCGCGCACGGCCTTCGCGATCTTGTCGGCGATCTTGATATCGCTGGTGCCGAGATTCACGTTGAAGGCGATCAGCGGCATGCGGGCCCCGACGACGGATGCCCCGGCGCTCTCGTGGGGGGCGCACTCGCCGAAGTCAGGCTTCCATTCGGGCTTCTTCATCTTCTCGGGCAGGCCCTCGAACTCGCCTTTCCGGATGGCCGCGAGGTTCTTGCGGTCGGCCTGCTTCTGGCTTTCCTCGTAGAGATACACGGGAACCTTGTAGGTCTCGTTGATCATCTTCGCCACGTCGACGCTGAAGGCGACGGTCTCCTCCATCGTGACATCCTGGATCGGAACGAACGGAACGACATCGACCGCGCCCATGCGGGGGTGCTCGCCCTTGTGGTTGCGCAGGTCGATCTTCTCGAGCGCACGCCTGTAGAGTTCCTTCACGGCGGGCATCAGGCTCTGTCGGTTGCCGATGAACGTGATGACGGTGCGGTTGTGATCCGCGTCGGACGAGTAGTCCAGGAGAAAACAACCGGGCGTCTGTTTGATAGAATCGACGATATAATCAACGTTTTCCTTGTTCTGGCCTTCGCTGATATTGATGATGCTTTCGATGATTTCCATTTTTATATTCTCCCATGTATTTTTCGTTCGTCACGCATGTCGTCCGACCTTCGCAGGGGCGCAGCGGGATGCGCCCCTGCAAGGCACGGGATAAGATCACAGGCTGGGCATGTCGACGCCGTTTCTCTTCGCGCATTCGACGGCCAGCTCGTAGCCGGCGTCGGCGTGGCGGACGACGCCCATGCCCGGGTCGCTGGTCAGGACGCGGCGGATGCGGGCCTCGGCGGCCGGCGTTCCGTCGGCGACGATGACCATGCCGGCGTGGATCGAGTTGCCCATGCCCACGCCGCCGCCGTGATGAACGCTGACCCAGGTCGCGCCGTTCACGGCATTGATCATCGCGTTCAGGATCGGCCAGTCGGCGATCGCGTCGGAGCCGTCCTTCATCGCTTCGGTTTCACGGAACGGCGAGGCGACCGAGCCGGTGTCGAGGTGGTCGCGGCCGATGACGATCGGCGCCTTGACCTTGCCGGTACGCACGAGCTCGTTGAACAGCACGCCGGCCTTTTCCCGGTCGCCGTAACCGAGCCAGCAGATGCGCGAGGGCAGGCCCTGGAAATGCACCTGTTTTCCGGCCTTCTCGATCCAGCGTTTCAGCGCGGCGTTCTCGGGGAACAGCTTCAGCAGCTCGCGGTCGGTCGTGTAGATATCCTCGGGATCGCCCGAAAGAGCGACCCACCGGAACGGGCCTTTGCCCTCGCAGAACAGCGGCCGGATGTAGGCCGGTACGAAGCCGGGGAAGTCGAACGCGCGCTTCAGGCCGCGATCGAGCGCGACGGTGCGGATGTTGTTCCCGTAATCGAACGTGATCGCGCCCTTGTCCATGAGCGCCAGCATCGCCTCGACGTGGGTGCGAATCGAATCTTTCGCCCGCTCGACGTAGGCGGCGGGATCGCTCTTCCGCAGCTTCGCAGCCTCCTCCAGAGACATACCTGCAGGTATATATCCATTCAGCGGGTCGTGGGCCGAGGTCTGATCGGTAAGCACGTCGGGGACGAAGCCCATCTTCACCATCTGCGGCAGCACCTCGGCGCAGTTGCCGAGCAGGCCGATCGACAGCGGCTTCTTCGCGGCCTTCGCCTCTTTCGCCTTCGCGATCGCTTCTTCGACCGAGGCTACCATGACGTCGCAGTATTTGTGGTCGATGCGGCGCTTAATGCGGGTCGGGTCGACCTCGACCGCGATGCAGACGCCGTCGTTCATCGTGACGGCGAGGGGTTGGGCGCCGCCCATGCCGCCGAGGCCGCCGGTGAGCGTAATCGTGCCGGCGAGCGAGCCGCCGAAATGTTTGGCGCCGACCGCGGCGAGCGTTTCATAGGTGCCCTGCAGGATGCCCTGCGTGCCGATGTAGATCCAGGAGCCGGCCGTCATCTGGCCGTACATGATGAGGCCCTTGCGGTCGAGTTCGTGGAAGTATTCCCAGTTCGCGAACCGCGGCACGATCATCGAGTTGACGAGCAGAACGCGCGGCGCGTCGGGGTGCGAACGGAACACGGCGACCGGCTTGCCCGACTGAACGAGCAGGGTCTCGTCCTCCTTCAGCCGCCTGAGGGTGGCGAGAATCGTGTCGAACGCCTCCCACGTGCGGGCGGCTTTGCCAATCCCGCCGTAGACGATCAGTTCCTCGGGTTTCTCGGCGACCTCGGGATCCAGGTTGTGCTGGATCATCCGGTAGGCAGCCTCGGTGAGCCAGTTGCGGCAGCTGAGCTTCGTGCCGGTCGGCGGATGGACGATGCGGGCCTTAGACGAGTTGGACGCGTTTTGCGACATGGGTGACGAGATCTCCTTTCCACAGAAGCTCCCGGGCCATCTCCAGATCGGGGGCCTGGAAGCGGTCTTCCTTGAGCGGCGGAACGGCGGCGCGCAGCACCTCGTAAGCTGCGGCGGTGCCTTTTCCGAGAGCGAGGGGCTTGAGGAATTCGTAGGCCTGGCAGGCGCACAGCCATTCGATCGCGAGCACCTGGGCCGTGTTCGACAGGATGCGGGCTCCCTTGCGGGCCGCCACGGTGCCCATGCTGACGTGGTCTTCCTGATAGGCCGACGTGGGAATCGAGTCGACCGAGGCCGGGTGGGCCAGCACCTTGTTTTCGCTGACGATCGAGGCCGCCGTGTACTGCACGATCATGAGACCGGAGTTCACGCCCGCATCGCCGGCGAGAAACGGCGGAAGGCCGCTGACGAGCGGGTTCACGAGCCGGTCGATGCGGCGCTCGCTGATGTTGGCGAGTTCGGCCATCGCGATGCCGAAGAAGTCGGCCGCCAGCGCCATCGGCTGGCCGTGGAAATGGCCGCCGGAGATGACGGTGTCGGCGCTGAGCAGGATCGGGTTGTCGGTGACCGAGTTCAATTCGATCGAGACCTGGGCGGCGAGGTGGTTGAGCGTCTCGCGTGTGGCCCCATGCACCTGGGGAACGCAGCGGAGGCTGTAAGCGTCCTGCACCTTCGTGCAGTTCACGTGGCTCGAACGCACCTCGCTGTCGGCGACGCAGGCCAGCACGTTGGCGGCCGTCTGCTTCAGGCCCTCGTAGGGACGCAGGGCAATGAAATCGGGGTTGTAGGGGCTCGTCGAGCCCTTGAGCACTTCGAGGGACAGCGCCGCGATCACGTCGGCGGCCCGCGCGACGTCGATGCCCCGCTGAACCGCGAGGCCGAGCACGCCGGTCATGACCGATGTGCCGTTGATGAGCGCCAGCCCTTCCTTCGCCTGCAGGGAAATCGCCTTCAGGCCGGCGCGTTCGAGCACCGGCCCAGTGGGGACGCGCTTGCCGTCGGCATCCATGACGAAGCCTTCGCCCATCAGCACGAGCATGATGTGCGAGAGTGGGGCCAGGTCACCCGAGCTTCCGACCGAGCCCTGGCTCGGCACCCACGGCGTCACGTCGTTGTTGAGAAGGGCCGCAAGGGCCTCGACGGCCTCGGGCCGGATGCCGCTGACCCCGTGAAGAAGGGAATTGATGCGGATCGCGATCATCGCCCGCACCTCTTCCTTGCCGAACGGCTCTCCGACGCCGGTCGCATGGCTGCGGATCAGGTTCGTCTGGAGCTTGCCGAGGTCTTCTCTGCTGATGCGCGTGTTGCAGAGATGGCCAAACCCGGTGGTAATGCCGTATACGACGCGATCTTCCGCGATGAGCCGTTCGACGACGGCCCGCGACTCGCGCACCTTCGCCATGGCGGACGAAGCGATCGACACCCGCTCGCCGTCGGCGATCCTACGTAACTGTTCAAGCGTGAGACGTGTACCGGTTAGTTCGATCATGACCTTTCCTTGTCGTTCTATTCGGAGTTGGGCGGCCGTAACGCATGCATGGCGGCGCCGAGGGCGCCGAAAAAGGAGCCTGAGGGGTGAAGCCCGACTTCGAAGCCCAGCAGGGAGCCAAGCTCGGCGGCCAGCGCGGCGTTCGCGCCGCCCCCGACGAGCAGGGCCGGGGCGCCGAAGCCGGTCCGCTGGAGCATCGCATGGAGTCGCTCCGCAACCGCGCGGAACACGCCTCGCGCGAGGGAGGCGCGGTCGACGCCGTCGGCCAGCCGTCCGATGATTTCGGATTCGGCGAACACGGCGCACGTGCTCGAAAGCCGCGCCGGTTCGGCGGCTTTCGCGGCGAGATCGGACAAGCCGGCCAGCGGCACGCCGAGGCTGTTCGCCACGAGCTCGAAAAACTTGCCGGTCCCGGCCGCGCACCGGTCGTTCATCTCGAAATCATCGACCTTGCCGGACTCGTCGAGGTGCATCGCTTTCGCATCCTGCCCGCCGATATCGATCAGCGTGCGCAGACCCGGCGCCAGCACCTGCGCGCCCACGGCGAACGCGCGGATCTCCGTGAGGGCCGTTCCCCGGCACGCATCGGCCGCCGGTCGGCGGCTGTAGCCGGTCGTTCCGATCGGCAGCGCATCGGCCGCGCACCGGGCCCGCAGGCGCCCGACCCAGTCGATGACGACGGCTTTTTCCAGGGCCCAGGACTCGAACACGACCGATTCGCGGATCAGGCCATCCTCGACCAGCACCGCTTTGGTGCGCCGGGAGCCGAGATCGAGGCCGATGGCGAACGTCATTGCCGTTCACCCGGGCATGAGCCGCCGCGCGTCTGATTCCGTATCCGCCCCGTTCCCATGGGGCGGATTATATCACAGTATCCGCCTTCCGGCTCACTCTCCGAATTCGGCTTTCAGCTTCACGTAGGCGTTTTCGAGAAGGTCGCGGGCGATCTTGCAGACGTCGCCGATCATCGGGAACCAGCGCTTCATCATGCGGACGGCCTGGAGTCTCACGCGCTTTTCGTCGTCGCAGAGGGAGCGAAGTTCGTTGAAGTCCATTTCGAACTTGATGATGATCATCTGGACGATATGCATGAGATAGAGATTGAAATATTTCCCGAACATGATGATGCGCCCTCTGGCGCGCGTCAGTTCATCATGAATCTCGTTCAGGCGCTCGGTGGGAAACCGGTCGAGGAAATCCTTGAGCTCGTGGAAGCCTCCCTCGTCCAGCTCCTTTTCGAAGTCCGTCACCCGCTTCTCGCCCTTCTCGCAGTATTCGATGACGTTATCCACCTCGATCCGGGTGTTCTCGATCGTCTGCTTGAATCGTTTCCAGAGTTTCTGGACTTCTTCTTCCGTCGGAACGTGCAGGCTGCGAAACTGGGCGACGGCGTCGACCGGTCGGGTGCAGTATTTCGCGATGGCTTCGCGCAGGGGCATCACCTGGGTTCCCTCGATGAACGCGCCGCCCTCCGTCGCGTTGATGCATGTTCCCTGGTAATGGGCGACATCGGTCACGAAGCCGTTCCTGAACATGTTGAAGATCTCGGTCGTATACACCCACTCCTCGCAGTTGCCCTTCACCTTGAACAACTGGTGCTGTTTGAGATTCAGTTTCGTCGCATCGCTCACGCCGTCGGCGTGCGTGACGTCGGCGCTCTTCACGGCGCAGTCCTGCCCGACGAGGATGATCGGGTTGCAGCCGAGGGCCTCGAGAATCTTGAACGCAAGATTCGAGCAGGAGGCGCCGGACGGGAGAGTTCCTTTCGGGATGTCGATCCAGTCGAAATGGGCGAAGGCGCGATAGACGATGACGATCGGCCCTTTCCAGTTCGCGTAGGTCTGCGGCATGATGACCGGCGTCGCCGAAAGCCAGATATCTTTCAGCTGCTCTTCCGTGAACTCTTCAAAGAGACTCGCCGTCTTGAGAATGCGTTCGAGCGACGCCACGGCGTGAGGTTTGATGCCGTGTTTCAGCAGGATGCGGAGGGCCGAATCGGCGCAGATCATCACGCATTTGCCCTGCGCCGCATGCAGCTCCTCGATGTTTTTGTTGAGCGACGGTCCGGTCGAGACGATGATGCCCGGAACGTTCCGGAACTTCCCGAACAGGTCCTTGATGCCCGGGTTGCGCATGATGATGCTGAGGTTGGCCATGATGTTCTCGACGCCGATCATCGAGTCCTTCGGGCAGTTGCCGTAGTTCAGCACGATCTGGTGCGCCGCTTCCCGGAACGCTTTCACCGCTTCCGTGTGATAGCTGCCGTGCAGTTTCGACAACGCCGGATGATCGAAGACGACGAGCGTTTTCAGAAAGAGCTGCAGCGATATGCCCGACTGTTTGATCATGTCGTTCATGACGGCAAACAGTTCGTTCTCGGGCACGCCGATCACCCAGCGAATTTTTTCCGATTCGAGAAGATCGGAGATGTCGGCATGCTTCACCACCTGCGTCAGGGCCTGCATGTCCTTCTCGACGACCACGATGAAGAAGTTTTCCTTCAGCTGTTCGAGCGCGGCCCTGATGTGATACCCCAACCCCAGTCCGAGAATCATCAGCAGCTTGGGGTTCTTGAAATTCATCCCCGCGATCTGCTGCTCGGCTTCGCGAACGGGGTCATACTTGCTGTGAATCTGCGTGACCGTTTCGCCGACCTTCACCGCGAGAGTCGGAACCTTCGTCTTCGACGGCTCGATGAGATACGCGATCGGGCTCGGTTCGTTCATCTCGACGACTTTTGCGAGCACCGGAAACCGCTTGCGAAGGACTTTCATGTTCTTGGCGTAGGGGGTTGGCGATGACATGCTCTTCTCCTGGTTGCAATCGGTTCCGGAACCTGCGCCGGCCCGGTTTCGGGATATTCAGAACGTCACAGCGCCGGCTCGCCGTTCAGGATATACCTTCACGGGGTTTCGTACAACTCCCGGCTTCGAATCGTCGTCAGGCCGTTCTGCGCCGGTGAGCGATCCAGGCGGTCAGCAAAACGGCTCTGTCGATCGCCGGACCGCCGAAAGAGGCCGCGTCAACGGGCAGTTCGGAAACGAGAATAGTTTTTGATATTATACCTATCCCGCGCGCCGGTATGACATACACGGCCTCCGCATCCGGGTCTCTCGCCGCTTCGCCCGTCCGGAAATCGTCGTCGAGACGGATCGTGACGAGACCGGCATCACCCGCAGTTTTTTCAGAGCACCCCAGGGAAGCCAGGATCCTTCGCATCGTGACGGCCTCTTCGCATCCCGAATCGGAAAGAATGCGGCACGCACACCCGGAAAGGCCGACGCCGACGGGCTTGACCCATTCGAAATACCGCCGGTCGCCGCGCACCCGATCGCCGAGAGAACGGAATCCGGCTTTTTCGAAGATCCGCCGGGAAGCGAGGTTGTCGAGAAACGTCTCGGCCCGGATCAGCACGGCGCGCTCGATGACTTCGGAGCGTTCGACAGCCTTGCCGAGCAGGAGCGTGCCGATGCCTTTTCCGAGATGCTCCGGGGCGATGCCGATCGATACGGTCAGCGTTCCAGGCAACGGCGCCGGATCGAACCGTATCTGCCCCACCGGCCCGTCCGTTGCGTCTTCCATGATGAATCCGACGCGCCTGGAGTCGCCGAGAAACCGGTTGAACCAGGCGGCATGTTCCGCCGGATCGATCGGACGATCCGTGAAAGACCAGCGCCGATGTTCATCGGAATTGCGCCAGCGCAGCAGCAATTCCATGTCCCCGGGCCGGAACGGGCGAAGCGTTCTCACACCATGTCCCACGTGAGAATATCGTCCTCCTCGATGTCACGGACGGCCCTGCGCCCGACAACGAGATCGAGAAACCTCGTCGGTATACCGAAACCGGGACGTTTCACCTCGATCATGTCCCGCGTGATAACCGATCCGCGCGGAATGGCCCGGGCCGCCACCAGGCTTCGCCTGGCGATGCGGTATAGTTCCTGCTCGGCGGCGGTATGGTGCTTGATCGGACTGCCGAGAGCCGCTTCGGTCTGGCGGATGGCCGTCACCATCTCCTTCAGTTCGTGCGGCTCGAGGGAAAAGGGATGATCCGGCCCTTCCTGATTCCGGCTCAGCGTGCAGTGTTTTTCGATGATACATGCCCCGCGCGCCACGGCGGCGACATCCGTTATATATCCCATCGTATGGTCGGAGAAACCGACGGGCGCCTGGAACGCCTGCCGGAGGGTGTCCATCGCCCGCAGATGCAGGTTCTCGTATGCCGGCGGATACGCGATCGCGCAATGCAGCAGGGCCACGTCCCTTCCCCCCGCCTGTTTGAACGTCTGCAGGGCGACCTCGATGTCTTCCAGGTTGGCCATGCCGGTGGAAAGGATGAGCGGCTTGCCCGTCCGCGCGACCCGCTCGATGAGCGGGAGATGGGTGATCTCGAAGCTCGCGATCTTGTAGGCCTCGACCCCGGCCGCTTCGAGTTCTTCGACGGCGGGAATGTCGAACGGCGTGCAGAGAAACATGATGTTTTTCTTGCGGCAATGGCTCATCAGCTGGTCGGTCCAGCCACGAGGAATTTCGAGGCGTTTGATGATGTCCCAGAGCGTTTCGCCATCCTTCGCCAGCTTCTTGTCTTTCAGGTAGCTGGCCATCGGAGTTTTCTTCGAGTAGATCTTCTCCGCCGCAAAAATCTGGAACTTCACCGCATCGGCCCCGGCGTCTGCTGCGACGTCGATGAGGCGGATCGCGGTGTCGAAATCACGGTTATGATTGCTGCCGGCTTCGGCGATGATGAAGCACGGCCTCGAGTCTCCGATATGGCGATGTCCGATGGTTATCTGCATGCAGCCTCCTCAGCCCGTTTTCATCATCGCGGTGAGAGCCGCCGCCACACGGTCCGCTCCCCAGCCGTCGATCATGGCGCGCTGTCGCGCGATCATGCCTGCCGTTGCGACCGGTTCGCGTTTCAGGCGGCGAACGGCTTCGACGATCGATTGTACCGGCAGGTCCGAACGGGCGTCAACGACCACGCCCGTGTCGTATCTCGCGACGATGTCCAGCGTCCGTCTCTGGTTCTCGACCCAGACGACCGCGACGCTCGGCCGGCCGATGCAGCAGGTCTCCCACAGCGTCGTTCCGCCGCCCGTCACGGCGACGGCGGCCCCGCCAATAAGGCCGGGAAGCGAGTCCACGTTTCTGACGAGCCTGCGTCGGGCTCCGCCTTGCTCCCATTCGCACAGTCTGTCGACGGGACAGGCAGGCCCGACGGCCGCGACGACCGGAGCTTCACGCGCCTCGCTCGATAAAGATGCAAGTATATCCATGAGCCGATTTTGTACGTCGCCTCCGCCAAGCGTGACGAGAATATGCCCGTCGGCCGGAACGGGCGTTCCGGCGAAAGCCCGAATCTCTGGACGGACCAGCGCATACGTCTCGCCGCAAAGGCAGAGCGGCACGCCCCGTTTCGCATACGGCTCAGGGACTGCGCCCGGATTGGGGTTTATCACGGCATCGACGGGCAGAATGCGATCGGCCAGGTCGTCGATGACGGCAAGGCGGGGTCCGGCGGCCCAAAGCGCGGTGAAATCCTCGGTGGTAAAACCGTAATGGTCGACGACCAGGAGGTCGGCCCGGTGCATCTTCGCCGCCATAGCCGTCTTGAACCCCTGCGCCGATCCGCCATCCGTCGGGACCCAGGGCATGGCCGCGCCGGATATATCGCTCCATATTTTGCCGGGATCCGAGACGGTCAGGAGCGTCGGCTCCCAGCCCAGATCGCGCATCGCAAGAGCAAGCGTGCGGCACCGCATGACATGCCCGAGGCCGATCTCCTCTCCGGCGTCGGCCCGGATCAGCAGTCTGGGCATTTCATATCATCCCAGCGTCAAGGTGCGCTTTTCGGCCTTGACGGCTTTTCTGACCCCTTCGTAGCGGTCCTGGCCGCCGTTGATCGCGACGATCTCGGGATGGGCCTCGAGAAGCCGGAGCATCTCGTAGAGGGAGGGAAGTTCGGTCGCAGGGGGGATAAGCGCCAGAAGAGCCTTCAGAAATTCGTAGTCCTCCGGACGGTCCAGCGTGACCCTGAAACGGGAGGCATCCCTGCCGAACGTAACGTTTCCGAATTTGAAATGATCGCGGTTTTCGCGGATGAACAGGGTCACGTGCTCCCGGTGCGACGGCAGGGTCGCCTCTTCGGCGACGCGCTTCAGGAGTTGCGTCGACAGGGCCTCGACGTCCAGTCCGTGCGGGAAGGTCGGCGGATGCAGGTTCGAAACGTAATCGAACGCACCGGTTTCATGCATCGCGATCACGTCGTCGACGACGCCCGGATCGATCAACGGACAGTCGGCGGTGATGCGCACCACCCGCCGGCAGGGCCATACGGTGACACATTTCGCAAAGCGTTCCAGGACATCCATGGCCGAGCCTCGGAAACAGGGCACCCCGGCAGTTTTGCACCAGGATTCCACCGCATCGTCCTCAGGCTGCGTCGTCGTCGCGACGACGACCCGGGCAATGCGGGAAACGGCGCGGGTACGCCTGACGACGTGGCCGAGAACCGTCATTCCCTGCAGATCGAGCAGGATTTTCCCGGGCAGTCGCGACGAGCCCATTCTCGCCTGGATGACCGCCTGCGTTTCGACCCGATCGTTGCCGCTCATGAAAGCACCTCCCGAACCGCGTACACGACCCGTTCGACGTCCTCGTCGCGAAGGTCAGGATAGCAGGGCAGGGACAGGGTTTGCCGGTAATATGCGAGCGTCTCCGGCAGCTCGCTCACGGGCGTGGTTCCCGCGTAATACGGCATCATCGGAACCGGAACGTAATGGACCTGCGTCCCGATGCCTCGCTCGCGCAGGCGGGTCATCACCCAGGCGCGGCTTCGGCCGATCTGCGTGAAGTCGATGCGGACGATCGCCAGATGATACGCATGGCCGATTCCCGGCTTCACGGGCGGCATGTCCATTCCCTTCAGTCCGGCGAACCCGGCACGGTAGCACTCGACGATCTCGCGCCGCCGGGTGATGCCGGCCTCGAGTCGTTTCAACTGGGATGATCCGAGCGCCGCCTGGATATCGGTGAGTCGGTAGTTGAAGCCCAGCTCCTGCATCTCGTAATACCAGGGATTCGGCTTGCCGTTCTCGTCGAAGGCCTCATCGCGAGTGACGAACGCAGCAGGCTCCTTTCTGATGCCATGGGTTCTCAGAAGTCGCAACCGGTCGGCGATCTGGTCCGAAAACGTCGTGATCATGCCGCCCTCGCCGGTCGTGATGTGCTTCACCGGGTGGAAACTCCAGGCGACGGCGTCCGGTTCGGGATATTCGCCTACCCGCCAGACCTTTCCGGCCGAGTCGCTCCACGAACCGCCAAGCGAGTGGCAGGCGTCGTGTATCCATATCAGATCATATTTTTTCTTCAACCCGGCGAAGGCTTCCATGTCGCAGGGGTGGCCGGCCAGGTCGACCGTCACGATCGCCCGGAAGGGCCGTCCCTCGTCTGAGGCTTTTTTCAGGGCCGTTTCCGCCGAGGCGGGCGACAGGGTGAGTGTTTCGGCGTCAATATCGGCGAACGCGACGTCCCCGCCGGCGTATCTGATGCAGTTCGCGCTCGCGACGAACGTGACGGGCGCGACGAGCGCGCGATCCCCGGGGACGATTTTCGTCGCGAGGGCGGCCAGGTGCAGCGCCGCGGTGCCGTTGGAACAGGCGACCGCGTGGCGCGCTCCCGTCAGGGCGCAGAAATCCTCTTCGAACCGGGGAATGGCCGGTCCCTGCGTCAGGAAGTCCGACTTCAGAGTTTCAATAACAGCCTGTATATCATCCTCGGTGATCGACTGCCGGCCGTAGGAGAGAAACCGCGGGCTCATGGAAGCAGCCCCTCGCTCCGGAGGAGTTTCCGAAGGTCGTCGATGCCGAGCCAGCGATCGTTCGTGTTGCTGGCGTATTCGAAGCCCTCCGCGACCGGCTTGGCATCCTTCGGCTGCTTGATCTCCCAGAAATGGAATTCGGGCAACTTGATGAACCGTTCTTCGGTTTCGTAGAGATTTCTCGTGTCATCATGCGAGATCATCAACTCATGCAGTTTTTCACCGGGTCGAATACCGATGACCTTCCGGGGACACCCGGGTGCGATCGCCTCGGCAAGGTCGGGAATCTTCATGCTCGGAATCTTCGGTATGTACAATTCGCCGCCCGACATCATCTCGAACGAGTCGACGACGAACTGCACCGCCTGCGTGAGGGTGATCCAGAACCGGGTCATCCGTTCGTCGGTGATCGGGATCTCCGCCTTCTTCGCGGCGAGTTCCCGAAAGAACGGAACGACGCTGCCCCGGCTTCCGACGACGTTTCCATATCGCACGACCGCGAACCGGGTGTTTCGCGTGCTGCCGACGTAGGCGTTCGCGGCGACGAACAGCTTGTCGGAGCACAGCTTGGTCGCGCCGTACAGGTTGACCGGGTTGCAGGCCTTGTCGGTGCTGAGGGCGATGACCCTGCGCACGCCCGTTTCGAGCGCGGCGCTGATGACGTTCTGCGCTCCCATGATATTCGTCTGGACGGCTTCGAACGGGTTGTATTCGGCGGCTGGCACCTGTTTGAGAGCCGCGGCATGCACGACGTAATCCACGCCGGAAAACGCGCGGTTCAGGCGATCGCGGTCCCGCACGTCGCCGATGAAAAATCGGAGTTTCGGCGAGTTGAACTTCCGCTCCATCTCGTACTGTTTGAACTCGTCGCGCGAGTAGACGATCACCTTGCGCGGCTGAAGATGGTCGAGCGCATACCGGATGAAGGCGTGGCCGAACGAACCCGTTCCGCCTGTCACAAGCAGGGTCTTGCCCTTCTGCATCTTTCGTTCCTCCGATCGGTTTTCAGGCAAGCCGACGCCTGAAGGCCCAGGCGTGGGCGACGATCACGTCGAGATCCGCATACTCCGGAACCCAGCCAAGAGCCCGTCTCGCGAGACTCGCGTCTCCCACGAGGACCGGCGGGTCACCCGCGCGTCTGGCACCGATGACGGCGGGGATGTTCAGGCCCGTCACGCGCTCGGCGACCCGGATGACCTCGCGGATCGAGTATCCCTTCCCGTTGCCCAGGTTGAACGCGTTCGCGGTCCCGCCGTTCCGGAGGTAGTCGAGAGCCCGCAGATGCGCGTCGGCGAGATCGTCGACATGAATGTAGTCTCTGATACATGTTCCATCCGGCGTCTCGTAATCGTCGCCGAACACCGTCACCTGAGGCCGCTTTCCGCGGGCCGCGTCGAGAACGAGCGGAATGAGGTGCGTCTCGGGCTCGTGCCGTTCGCCGATTTCGGCCTCGGGATCGCCGCCGGCGGCGTTGAAATACCGCAGCGTCACGAACCTCAGCCCGTGGGCGGCCGCGAAATCGCTCATCATGCGCTCCATCATCATTTTCGAGGCGCCGTACGGGTTGATCGGCAGCTGCTCGTGCGTCTCGGGAATCGGGATCGTCCGCGGCACGCCGTAGGTCGCGCAGGTCGAGCTGAAAACCAGGTCTTTCACGCCGGCGTCGCGCATCGCCTCGAGAAGGTTCAGGCTTCCGACCACGTTGTTCCGGTAGTATTTTCCCGGATCCGTGACCGATTCGCCGACGAGCGAAAACGCGGCGAAATGGATCACGGCCGACGGGGCAAATTCCCTGAGTGCCCGGTCGATCGCGGGCCTGTCGGCCAGGTCACCGCGGACGAACGGGCCCCAGCGGACGTTTTCCTCGTACCCGGTGACGAGGCTGTCGAACACGATCGGCGCGAACCCGCGCCGTTTCAGAAGTTTGCATGTATGCGAGCCGATATATCCGGCCCCGCCCACGACAAGAACCCGTTTTTCGGCCGTCTGTCCTTCCATGGTTCCCGTCTCAGCGCTTGACCGGGCAGTTCTGCTGGCAGCTGCCCATGTCGATGACGCTGTTGTCGCCGATGTTGATCCGCTGGGACAGCCCCGTCAGCTCGACCGAGTCACCCACCAGCGAGTTCTCGAGCATGACGTTCCGAAGCACCGAGTTCGCGTTGATGACGGAGTCTTTTATTATAGAATCCTCTATTTTACATCCGCCGGCGATCGAAACGTGAGGCCCGATCACCGAGTGATGCACCTGCGCCGTCGGGTCGATCGCGACCGGCGGAATGATGACGCAGCCCTCGACGCAGTAATGACTCCGGGTCGAGTTTTCCAGCAGATACCGGTTCGTCGCAAGCAGGGTTTCGGGCTTGCCGCAGTCGAGCCACTCATCGATCTCGGGCGCGCCGAGCTTCATGCCGTCCGCAATCATCAGCTTGAAGACCTCGGGAAGATAGTATTCACCCTTCACCGTCAGCCTGCGCTCGATCGCCGTGCGCAGGTATTTCATCAGGGCCATCCCGTCCTTCAGGTAATACAAGCCGACCTGGGCAAGCCTGCTGACGGGGGTGTCGGGCTTTTCGACCATGTCGACGATCACGCCGTCCTTCATGACGTTGACACCGAACCGTTTGTAATCCTCGACCTCTTTCGAGTAGATGAGGCCGTCGAGGCCGTCGCAGAGGCGCGGAATGCGCGTGAGGTCCGTCACGAACAGGGTGTCGTTGAATACCACGAGGACTTCGTCGCCGGCCTTGATGCGAGGCTCGGCGAGCCAGACGGCATGCGCCGGCCCCAGCCGCTCGTTCTGGACGATGAACGACACGTTCACTTTCGGATAATTCTTTCGCACGAACTCCTCGATGATGTCGCCGTTCTCGTCGGTGATGAAGATGACCTCGTCGACCTTGATCCGGCCGAGATTCGCCATCACGTGTTCGAGCACGGTCTTTCCGGCCACGCGGACCATCGATTTCGGCTTGGTGTGAGTATGCGGCCGAAGCCTCGTTCCCTTCCCGGCAACCGGCAGAATGACTTTCATCACGGCCTCCCGATCGATCTGTATTCGAAGCCGAGCGTCTTCATCCGCGCCGGCTCGTAGATGTTGCGTCCGTCGATGATGACGGGCTTTTTCAGCAGCGTGCGCATCCGCTCGAAGTCCGGGCGCCGGAACTCGTTCCACTCGGTGACGACGACCAGCGCATCGGCCCCCTCGAGGGCGTCGTAGCTCCGCTTCACGTAGGTGATGCGGTCGCCGAAGGTTTTGCGCGCCTCGTCCATCGCCTCGGGATCGTAGACGCGAACGGCCGCGCCCGCGGCGAGCAGGCTCTCGATCAGCACGATGGCAGGGGCCTCGCGCATGTCGTCGGTGTTCGGCTTGAACGCGAGACCCCACACCGCGACCGTCCGGCCTTTGATCTGCCCGTCCAGGGCCTCCCGCAGCTTCGCGAACAGCACCTCTTTCTGGCGCTTGTTCACCGCCTCGACCGCCTCGAGAATCTCGAGCTTGTAGGAGTTCGCGTTGCCGGTCCGCACGAGCGCCTGCACATCCTTCGGGAAGCAGCTGCCGCCGTAGCCGGCGCCGGGGAAGATGAACGAGTAGCCGATGCGCGAGTCGGAACCGATGCCGCGCCGCACGTTGTCGATGTTGGCGCCGACCTTCTCGCACAGGTTCGCGATGTCGTTCATGAACGAGATCTTCGTCGCCAGCATCGCGTTGGCGGCGTATTTCGTCATCTCCGCCGAGCGGACGTCCATGATCAGGATGGGCTTTTCCGTCCTGACGAACGGGGCGTACAGCTCCTTCATCAATTCCGCCGTGCGGGGATCGTCACAGCCGACGACAACGCGATCGGGCTTCATGAAATCGTCGATCGCGTTCCCTTCCTTCAGGAACTCGGGGTTGCTCACCACGTCGAACGGCACGTTCTCGCCGCGCCGCGCCAGCTCCTCCGAAATGACCTTCCGGACCAGGTCGCCGGTTCCGACCGGCACCGTCGACTTGTCGACGATGATCTTGAAACTCTTCATGTGGCGCCCGATGTCGCGGGCGGCATTGAGAACGTAGGTGAGGTCCGCCGAGCCGTCCTCGCCAGGAGGTGTACCAACAGCTATAAAAAGCATCAGAGAAGCCTCGACGGCCTCCTCGATCTTCGTCGTGAAATGCAACCGCTCTTCGGCCATGTTCCGTTTGACGAGCTCGTCGAGACCGGGCTCGTAGATCGGGATCTCCCCGCGGTTCAGCCGCTCGACCTTTTCCGCGTTGATGTCGACGCAGATGACGTCGTTTCCCGACTCCGCAAAGCAGGTTCCCGTGACGAGGCCAACATAGCCGGTGCCGATCATGCCGATCTTCATGGTTTCGAGGTTCCCTTCGATGAATGAGCTGTTGAATACTTCCTTCGAGAGTGCCATAATACTACAAACGTCACAGATGATAAAAACACTCGATCGCTACATTTTCAGCCAGCTCGTCGGGCCGTTCCTGTTCGGCTTTTTCATGTTCGTGGTCGTGATCGCCATCGATCCGCTGATGTCGGCGCTCCAGAACATCGTGAACGAGAACGTTCCGGCGACGACCGTCATCCGGTGGTTCCTCTACCGCATGCCCCAGGACATGATGTTCACCTTCCCCATGTCCGTGCTGCTCTCGAGCCTGCTCGTGTTCGGCCGCATGTCGAAAGACTCGGAAACCACCGCGATGCGGGCCGGCGGCATCAACTTCTACCGCATCATGGTGCCGGTCATCGTGTTCGCTTTGACCATCACGGGCATCAGCATCGCCTTCAACGAGCTCGTCGTGCCGTATTCGAACCGGCGCGCCAACGAGATCCGCCGCGGCGAGATCATGCGACTGGTCGATCCCGAAGCGACCGAGAACTCGATCATGCGCGCGTCCGACGGCGGCTTCGTCTACGCCCGAAAAGTGTTCGAAGCCGCGGGAACGATGGAAAAGGTTCTCGTCGAGTATTACGACGCCGGCGTGCTCGTCAGGCGGCTCTCCGCGACGAGCGCTCGCTGGCTCGGCACCCATTGGCTGCTGAACGGGGTCGTCGACCAGCGGTACCGCGACGGCCGCCCCGCCTCGACGACGACGATTCTCGAGATGCCCGTGACCGGCATCAGGGAAACGCCCGCCGATTTCGCGCGGCAGAGCAAGCGCCCCAACGAGATGAGCTACAGCGAGCTCAGCAAGCGCATCGAGACGTATGAACGGACCCAGTTCATGGAAACGACGGAGCTGAAAGTCGATCTCGCGATGAAGACCTCGCTGCCGTTCGCGAGCTTCTTCTTCGCGATCATCGGCGCCAGCTTCGGCCTGACGAGTTACCGCAGCGGCGCGTTCATCGGTTTCGGCGTGGCGATCATGATCATCTTCATTTACTACGTGCTGATGAGCATCTCGACCGCCCTCGGCAAATCCGGGGTGCTTCCGGTCATGCTTTCGGCCTGGATGCAGAACATCATCTTCGCCGTCGTCGGGTCGTATCTCGTTTCCAAGATCAATGCCTGATCCGCGCGCGCCCTCCGGCAGCCATCTCCCGCAGATGCCGTTTTCACGCCTTCCTGTCTTGCTTCTGCTGTTCCTGACGATCGCGTCCGTCTGCCGGGCGGCTTGGCCGACGGATATCCAACTGATCGTCACGGGGAATCTCGCCGGCAACATCGCGGCCCTGTCGGAAGATGGGAAGATCACGCCGGCCGGGTGCTGGAGCGTGCCGGAACTGATCCGGAAACTCCGCCTCGAGCGCCACGCATCGTCTCTCGTCATCGGCGTCGGCAACGATGCGGATTTCCGCTCGCCCCTGTCGATCGCCGGCGGAGGGTCGGTCGAGCGCGACTGGGCGAACGGCGCCGGAATCGACGTTCTCGCCCTCGGACCGTCCGATCTCGCCGCCTGCGGAACCGCGCGGTCCATTCCCGGCGACCTGCTCAGGCGCATCTGGACGAACGTCTCGACGGCCCACGGCGACCAGGTGTTTCCCGGCTGGAAGCGAACGCGGATTTCGAATCGGAGCATCACGATTGCATCGCTCATTAGCCGCTCCCGCCTTGCCGACGTCCCCCTGTCCCGCTGGAGGCAACTGGTTGTCGAGCCGCCCCTCCATGCGCTGCACCGCATGCGGGCCCAGGCCCCCGATTCCGACCTGAAGATACTCGTCTGCCATCTCGATGACGGCGATTTCGCTGACCTTGCCGGGGCCGCCCGTGCCGACGAACTGCTGCTCCGGGTTTCTCCCGAAGCAGGCACGCTCGAACGGCCGGCCGGCTTCGAAAAGCCGCCGGCGGGCCCCGAAACGCATATCGTCGGGAACGGCAGTCGCTCGTTGCTCGTCATCCGCAGGTATTCGGCCGAAAGCGGTCGAACCGACGTCGAGGTGCGGCGTCTTCCTCTCGGGAAGATGCGAACGGCGGGCATCTCCGCCGTCCTGTCATCAGCGGCTTCGACGCTGCATCGCCCTCTCCGCGTCATCACCACCCGCGAGTGCTCCGATCCGCCCCCCTACGCACCGCGCGCGGAAGCCCACGCCGGGATCGTTCGGCGGGTCATGAGGGCCGACATCGCACTCGTCGCCGATGCAGACGGAGCATCCTGGTTCCGCGACCGCGTCGTCACTCCGTTGTCGGTCGTTTCCGCCTTCAACAACAAGAGGCTCCGCCTGTACAACCTCCCCGGTTCCGCCGTTCGTCAGTTGTTTTTCAGGCTTCTGCATGGTAGCTTTCCAAGAGGAATCGGCTCCGACGGGATCGCTCTCTCCCTTTCCTCGGGCATGCCGAAGAACCTCGTCATCAACGGCCACCCCCTCGATGAACGAACGGTGTACAAGGTTGCCGTTTCCGAAGATCTGTTCGACGATCCATCCGTTGTATCCATTCTGGGAGGAAACGATATTTCCGAAAACCGAGGTATGACGCTCTGGGACGCCTGGATCGGCGAACTTCCGCAACTTCCCCGCCCCTTCGAACTCGTACGATGACAAGGACGCACGATGACTCACACGACCCTGTTGAAACCCGCTCCGCCGGCGGTTCTTGCATATATCCTGCTGATCATGTTTTCCACGCCTGTCGCAGGGGCTGACGTCGCCGTGCCGAATTCCTCCGCCCCTTCCGTCCTCGCGGCGTCCGCGTCCGTTCCGACGGCCACCTGCTCCGAACGGCTCGCGAGCTGGACGCCGGATCCCGCCGTGACGGCCGAACTCGCCTCTTCCCCACAGCTGCTGAAACAGAAACTGGAAGAAGCGATGCGGGCCGTGGTGAAAGACCCGAAACTGCTCGACATCCGGATCGTGGAATATTCGCCCGAGTATACGAGCCGGGGTCGGCTCAAACAGGTAATCGTCAACACCGAGGGCGGAGAGGTCGACGGGTTGATCCTCCACCGGGCGTCGTTCAATTTCGACGACGTCCAGCTCGACACGACCAAGCTGCTTCGCGAAGCGAAGATCGACACGATCGCGGTCTGCAACATCGACATGGACGTGCTCATCCTCGAATCCGACATGAACGCCTACCTGGGCGAAAAAGCGCGCAAAATCAAGGTCGACAACCCGCGAGTCGAGCTTGCGACCGGCCAGCTCATCCTCTCGGGATCGACAAAATACTCGCTTGTCAAAGTGAACTTCTGGGCCACCGGCAACTTCGAAGTGCGCGATTCCCAGCAGATCTGGTTCCACGCGAAAAAGATGAAACTCAACAGCATGAGCATGCCGCGCGCGTTCATCGGGACCATCATCAAGCGGATCAACCCAGTGCTAAATCTGGAAAAGTTCCCCTTCCGTTTGAATCTGAAGGAAATACGCATCGAGAAGGGCGCACTTCATTTCATCAGCACCCGCAAGGGCGAGTGAGGAAGCCGCAGGGACCGCGTGCGGCATGAAGCTGTGCCTGAGAGGAGGCCCGTCATGCCGGCATACCAGCATCGCGTCACCCATGGATTGACCGTTTTTCTTCTCGCCCTCGTCTGTATCGCCGCGCTGTCTCTCGCCGGCCATGCCGACGTCGAGCGGATCGCGCCCCCGCAGCGCGGAATCACCGTCGAGGTCATCGGCGACGAGCGCGGAACGCTGTCCCTGGTCTCCACCGGCGGCGGCTGGTGGGAACGCAGCCGCCCGCCGTCGTATGTCGTCGAAGCCATGCGCGGCGAGCGCTATCGCCTGCGCGTCCGCAACGATTCCGGACGACGGGTCGGCCTGGTCATCGCCGTCGACGGCCGGAACATCATCACCGGCGACCGGTCGTATCTGCGGCCGTCGGAAGGAATGTACATCCTCAACCCCTGGTCGGAAGGCGAGTTTTCCGGCTGGCGAACCTCGACCCGGAGCGTTGCCCGGTTTTATTTCACCGACGAACAGGATTCCTACGCCGGCAGGTGGGGCGACACCTCCCAGTTGGGCTGCATCAACGTCGCCGTTTTCGACGAGCGGCGTCCGATCTTCTATGAAGAACGGCTCTCGATGAAGGATGGCGGCGTGGCACCGTCCCCCCGTGCCTCGTCAAAGATAGCTCCGGACCGGATGCGTGAATCGTCCGAAGCCGGAACGGGCTACGGCGAGCGCGAGTATTCCCCCGTGGAGACCACCACCTTCGACCCGGAGACATTCGCCCGGGAGCGAATTTCCATCCGCTACGAGTGGCCTGAGAGGCTTCGCCGCTATACCGACCCTCCCGAGTACGACAACTCGCGGCATTTTTCGCCGCCGCCGCCCCGCCGGTGACCTCCGATGAGGACCCGCTCGCGATGGCTCTTTCTGCTCCCGGCGCTTTCCCTGCTATTGCTGAATGCGTCTGGCGTCGGCCTTTGGGCGGCTTCACGCCTTCCCGGGCCGCTGTCTCTGGAGCGGTTTCTCGAATCGGCGATGCTGCAGACGCGGCTCACCCTGTTCTACGATCCGTCCTACGTCAAGCTTCCCTACCCCAGCGGCGACGTTCCGATCGAGCGGGGAGTCTGCACCGATGTGATCGTCAGGGCGTTCCGGGCCGTCGGCGTCGATCTCCAGAAACTCGTCCACGAGGACATGAAGCGGCACTTTCGCCTCTATCCGAAGCGCTGGGGCCTGACCAGGCCCGATCCCAACATCGATCACCGGCGGGTTCCGAACCTGGAAACCTTTTTTTCGCGTCACGGCATGAAGATCGCCGATCTTTCGCCGGCCTCCTTCCGCAAGGGTGATCTGGTCGTCTGGAACCTCCCCGGCGGGCTTCCGCACATCGGCATCGTCGCCACCGACCCCGCGACCGGTTCGCCGCGGCCCCTCTGCATTCACAACGTCGGTGCCGGCACGCGGCTCGAGGATGTTCTCGTCGAATGGCCCATCACGGCTCATTATCGCTGCGACTTCAAATAAATGCGTCCATATATTGCACCACATATCATGAATGTTCTTTCCGGAATGCGGTTTTCCGTACTTGCCAACGAAAACCGTTTCTGATAAACGGATAGAGACGGACGGCGTCGCCGTCCGGTTCCAACATCTCATCGCATGCATTTCGGGAGGGAATATGAAGAAATCGTTGTCGCTGGCCCTGGTGGCCATCATGGTTCTTGGCTTCTGCGTCGCCGCCACGGCCGCCGATGATCTGAAGGGCCGCATGGAAGAACTGCGCGCGATTCGCGCCCAGATCTGGTCGCTCGTTTCCAAGCCGATGCCCACGGCCGAAGATCGCGCCCAGCTCGAATCCCTCAAGCAGGAATACGAGGCGAAACGCTGGTCCGCCGCCGCTCCCGTCGCCGCTCAGAAAGAGCCCTCGCCCGCCGTCGAAGGCGACAAGGCTCCCGCCTGCGCGACCTGCCCCTCCGCCGGCATGCCCTGCCGGCCGGCCGGTGATGAGACGAAATGCGTCTGCTCGTGCGGCTGCCCCTGCTGCAAGGACGGCGTTTGCTCTGCCGACAAGCCCTGCTGCGAAACCTGCTGCTGCAAGGCCGGCTCGCCCTGCGCCAGGATGGAAATGCGCGGTTCCTGCAAGGAATGCCCCAAGGCCGAAATGAAGAAGTGCGAGAAATGCAGGAATTCCTGCAAAAAGCACGGCCGGAAGCACGGGAAGAAGCATGGGAAGAAGCACGGCTGCAAGAAGGGCGAAACCAGGAAGAGCGAATGCGCCGGTTCCGCCTGCACCCCCGACGCGGGCAAGTAATCAGCGTTTTCAAGCCTGAACGCAAACCGCGGGGCCGTCGGCCCCGCGGTTTGTTACATTCACCCGCTATTCGACCTGGTCGAAATGCGCGTTCACCTTCGCAGCCATGATGAAATCGTTCTCGTGCAGTCCCTTGATCTTCGCCGTCCTGAAGACGACGATGCAGAATCCCCAGCCGATGGTGATGACGGGATGGTGGCCTTCTCTCTCGGCTAGCTCGCCCGTTTTCACGGCGAACGACATGGCTTTGATGAAGTTTTTGAAGGGAAATCGCCGGTGAATGGAGAGGCCGTCTTCCGACAGCTGCCACCCCGGCGTCTGTGCAAGAAATGCCTGCGCGGCGTCGCGCGACAGAGGCTCAACCCCGCCCTGGCAGGGAACGCAGTTTTTTTCCGTCAGTCCCATTTCCGACTCCTTCTCCCGATCCCTGGTGTTAGACGCTCATCATGCGATCCAGAGCCTCGCGGGCAGGCTCGCGGATCGTATCGGCAACCCGCACGACATTCAGTTCCCCCGGCCGGCTCAGCACCCATGCCATGTCCTGAAGGCTGTTCCGAAACATGTTCGGACACCGCGAGAGGGCCAGCGGCTTCACCGTGAGGTGCGGGTACTGTTTCGCCAGGCGCTCCACGAGACTGATTTCGGTTCCGATCACGAATGAATCGCCGGGCGCGGCGGCCGCAACCCGTTTGATGATCCATGAGGTCGATCCGGCGCCGTCCGACGTTTCAACGACGTCGCGTTCGCACTCGAGGTGCACCAGCACCTTCGAGCCGGGCAGATCGCGCCGGGCCGCGGCAACCTGTTCCGCCGTGAAGCGGGTGTGAACGTGGCAGTGGCCATTCCAAAGAAGGACTCTCGCCTTTTTCAGGCCGTCTGCCGTGTTGTCGCCCAGCGGCTGATAGGGCTTCCAGAGAAGGATTTCTTCGTCTTTCATCCCCGCCGATCGCGCGACGTTGCCGCCGAGATTCCGGTCGGGCAGGAAGAAGAGCCTCGGACGGCGTTTCAACGCCCATTCGACGATGCGCGCGGCGTTCGAGGAAGTACAGACCGTGCCTCCATGACGCCCGCAAAACGCCTTGATCTCGGCGCTGGAGTTCACGTAGGTAACCGGAATCACCTCGTTTTCCACGTCCATCACGCCCGACAGCTGTTGCCAGGCATCCTCCACTTCGCCGATGGAGGCCATATCGGCCATGGGACAACCGGCATCGGCATCGGGCAGAATGACCGTCTGCGAGGGAGCCGTAAGAATGTCGGCGGTCTCGGCCATGAAATGGACGCCGGCAAAGAGGATCAGCCGGGCCGTCGTTGCGGCCGCGGCGCGAGCCAGTTCGAGCGAGTCTCCACGATGGTCGGAAAGTTCGACCACGCCGTCGCTCTGATAATGATGTCCGAGAATGAGCAGATCGGAACCGAGCTCCCGCCTGCACGACCGAATGCGTTCGGCAGCCTCGGCATCCGACATCACTCGGAAATCTTCTGGAAGTTCCTGCATCTCGCACCGCCGCATGATGATTCCATAAGAGCCTCTCACCATACCCCAAGGATCCCGGGCGGTCAATGAGCTCTATTCCCGATGATACCAGTCCTGACACCGGCGGCAAGGCGATCCCTCGGACAGGCTCAGTTCGAGATGCTCGCGCCGGAAGCGGCGCCATGCGTCCCCGCTCCAAGCCTCTTCAAAGGATTTCATGGATCCGAGATTTCCCCATCCATGGGCCCCCTCGATATCGAACGGACAACGTGCGATCGATCCATCCTGGAGAATATATATCCCGAGAAGGGCATGGAGGCATGGTCTCCGGTTCAGGGGCTCGTAGCGTACCATTCCGGCATACTCTACGCACCCCAGGAACTCGGCGGCGCCGAGAATCTGGTACCACTGCACTTTCTGCGGCGGCGCATCCGTCGGCCACACGAAGAAGTTTTTTCGGAAAACCGGGGTACAGACCCGTTTCCAGTAACTGATGAACGGCCCGGCCGCCGCCTCGTTCTCCCGGTGTTTCAGAAAGGAAACGCCGATTTCCGGTCTGCGGCCCGGCGCTTCGGCCTTTCTGGCCGCCTCGGCCGCGAGGAATCGTTCGACCGCTTCCCACGAGCAGCCAGGTCGCATGGCGTGGAACTGTTCAGCGTCGAGCGCATCGACGCTGATTCTGACCAGATCGACGTGTTCCCAGGGAAACGCGTCGTGCAGACCGGCGTTCAGCGACGTGTGGATGGTGACATGTCGGTCCTTCACGCGTTCGACCATGGCACCCAGGCCGGGATTTGCGAGCGGCTCGCCCATACCGGAAAACACCCACCTCAGCCCCTCGACATGGTGTATTTTACTCGTTATCGTTTCGAATGTTTCCGGCGACATGAGTCCATGCGGCCGACGAAGATGCGGCTGGGGACAATGCAGACAGGAACCGGCGCAGACGCTCGACGGCTCCACCCAGGCGGTGAGCGGTCCCTGATCGAGATAGACCTCTTCCCAACCGGATGTCGAAATCCAGTCGAGATACTCGAAGCCGGGGGTCGCAAAAGCGTCGCCGCCGCGCGCGTCGAGGGTCCGTGAAACCCGTTCGCAGGTGAGGCGGAGATCGGCCGGGAGTCGCGGTCTGTTCCGAGGGGCGTGATACTCGCCGATCCTGAAGGGATACAGCGGCTCCCTCAATGCCCACGCCAGGCCGCCCCGCGTCGCCATGATGTCGGGATGGCTCGCCTGGAGGCCCGCCACGAGGGTCCCCTCGAGAATCGCCCAGCCGCCCCCCGAGATTCGGTCTTCGGCAAACGTGACGTCGAAGCCTTCCCTCGCATGCAGGCGCAGACTCTCGACGATGCCGCGGCGGTCCGCCAGCAGATTCTCGAGAGGGATGAGAACAAGCCTGTCCCAGCGGCGTTTCGCCGCCGTTGTCGCAATGGGCGTCCCCGCCCATGTATCCGTTCCGATGTCGCTTTCGAGCTGCCAGCGCTCCTGCGAGGCCGACCACGGCTTCCCCTTCAGACCGGACGAGTCATATCGCTCGACGCCGGCGCGAAGAGCGACAGCCTGCTCAGCGAGCGGCTCCATCTCGACCCCGGACGGGGCCAGCAGCACGATCTCGTCGATTCCCGGGATGTTCCCGAGGCGCCCCGTCAAGATTTCAAGCGGGGTCCCGCGCGAACCGATCCGCCGATCCAGCCGCCAGACCGGCCGGTATCGCGGTTTCAGATCATCGACGAACAGGATCAGGCCGGTCCGCACATTCGCTTCACTTTCTATATTGAATATTATTCATGAGCGCCGGGACAAGCCCGGGAAAGCCGGTTTTTTCCAACACCGACTTTCCCGTCATGCATCGTTCCATTGCGTGCTCGCGTAGATCGCCCAAGGCTTCCTCAGGCATACAGGTCGAGGACGCCCCCCTTGCCTTCCGCTTCGGCAGCGGAAACCTTGTTCGACGCGGCCGCACCGATCAGTTTCTTGACCATGTCGATCGACTGTTCCTGCTGTTCCTCCAGCATTTTCATGACCTCGGCAAGCTGGGACCCGCCACCTACTCCACCCACACTGGACATACGCCCCACCCCCTTTCGCCGGGCTTCAGACGGCTACGTTCAGCCGCGGTCTGGGCGGCTGTTGCGGCGTGGTCGGATTCTTGGCGTTGAGTTTCATCGCCTCCGCCCACGTGTTCCGAAGGTCTTCGATCAGAGGCTTCACCTGCCTCATGGGCTCCGGATTCTTCTTGAGATTGCTGTCCGTCAGTTTTTCGAGAAAAAACAGGTACAACCGTTCCAGGTTGGTCGCGATCTCTCCGCCCTTTTCCTTGTCGAGCGAGGTCATCAACTCGGTGATGATGGCCTGCACCCGCAGCAGGGAGTTGCTGATCTGCTCGTTGTTTTTCGCCAGGAATGCGTCTTCCGCCTGGGCAATGAAGCGAAGGGCCCCGTCGTACAGCATCAGGATCAGCGCTTCGGGCGAAGCGGTGTCGATCTGTGTCTTGCGATAGGAGTCCTGTTGGACGTTCTGCATCATCAGGGCGTTACCGGCCTTTCCTGGACTGCATCCCGAGCGGGCGCCGCAAGCGAATGGATCGCCGCTTCCATCAGGGGATACTGGTACTCGTGAAACTTCGTCACCGACTCGAGGAAAAGCCCGATCTCCTCGATCCAGGCGAGCGTTTTCGCCGTTTCATCGGCTCTCAACCGCTTGAGTTCGAGCGCATGCCGGTTGACGAACCTGGTCTGGTGAACGGCATACCAGCCATACACCGTCATGTCATCGAGAAGATGGTCGTGCAGTTCGAGCAGCTCGCGGTATTGGACGAGCGCGGGGCCGGTCAGGGCGGACGGCTGCGCATCGCGGGAAGCCGCTCCGGCAAGTTTCCTGCAGAGGGCGGCAGCTCGGCGGACGTCGTCCTGCTGCTGCCGCAGAACCTTCATCAGCTCTTCGAGGCGGGCGATCATGCCGGGAACATCGGCCCGCACCGGCTTTTCGACGACCTCCCGCATGATCCCGGCAATCGGGGCGCCCTTGTCCGCATACGTTTTCACGACGTCCGCCATCGTCATGCAGGTCACGTGCCGGGTCACCACGCCGCCCTCGGTGGCGTTGACGACTTTCGCGGCGGTCTGCCGGAACTGGTCCTCGAACCAGGCGCGATACATGTGCATATTCTGGTCCGTGTACAGGACCGAACCGTCGGACATCGCGATCCGGTGTGTACCGCGGGTCTGGATATACTCGACCGTCTCGTGTTCGAGCGACGTCAGAGGATGCACCCGGTCGTAAAAGACGTCGTCGGAATACGAACCTCGGGCGTAGAGTTTGCCGTCCTGGAATGACAGGTCGAGCCCGACGAAGACGATGGGGTCGCAGCCGCAGCTTCGCGCGAGATCGAACGCGGTCGTCGCGATCGAGCCCCAGCAGACGACCTTGCCGGTCGGCTCGCGAAACGGCTCGATCAGCGTCTGCAGGCCGCCGCCGAACGTCATGGCCATCTTCGGTCCCCGGAACTGCTCGATGATGTCGGGATGCGTCATCGGCTCGACGGCGAGAACGACGCCGGTTTCGTTCTCGACCCCGACGAAGTCGAGCGAATTCAGGTAACTCGGGTCTGCGGCCAATACAATATGAGGACGTATATTTCGTGCAACGAGTTGCCGGAACGACGTGTCAACGGCGATCACGAGGAACCGGTCGCGGATGTCGGCGAGCAGAGCGGCGTTCTTCTCGAGCGACGGGCCGGCGGCGACGATCACGGCGGGCACCCCGGCGAACCGCCCGAACATCCGCCCTACGCCCGGCAGCGTCAGGGCTGCACGGAGATTGGCGAACGAGTTCGAATGAAACTCGTTCCCCGTGTGCATCAGCGTGACCAGGTTGCCCTTGGACCGGTTCGCGAGATACAGCACCTTTTCCTTGAGACGTTCGAAATACCCGTGAAAACGCGACAGCGACGGCGGATGTTCGACGACGGCCAGCGCATCGAGGTTGACCCAGTCGAGCCCCATCGCCCACCGATCGCCGAACTCGTCCGGCGTCATCCCGACGCACCACTCGATTCGCGGATCGTTCAATGCGGGCCGCATGTCGCGGCTTGCCAGGGCTCGCAGAAAGACCTGCGGATCGGGTTCGACGACGTACACCTGGCGCTCGAACCCCGGCCGGGCGAGCTTCTCCAGGACGACGTCGACCAGGTATCCCAGGCCGGCGCCCAGGATCATGACGTTCGTATGCTGCGGCTGAAGCACGGAATCCGCCTGGCGGGCGGCTTCCGCGAGGGGGTCGTAGCGGCTGTGATAGGAAAAGGTCTTTCCGCCGGTCGCGATGGTCAGCGTTGGAAGCCCCGTGCGGGCCGGTTCCACCCGGTAAGAGGCATCGGAGGCAGCATCGGCATGCTGTTGCGCCATCGCAACGAGATGCGGGTGGCGTACCAGCGCCTGCAGATTTGCCTTCAGGAACGGCGATTCCATCATGCTCCTTCTCCGCCCGCGGTCAGGGCCGGCAGGGTCTACTCGGTCTCACCGGGCTCGCTCTTCCCGGGCATCAGACTCTTCAGCTCGTCGAACAGTTCGCGCGCCTGGGCGGTGATCGGGGGAATCTCGTATTCGAGAATGTCCGCCAACCCCACCCAGTCGTTGTTTTCATGCGCTTTCTGCAATGCGGTCATCTGGGCCGCGAGCTGCTCCATCAACTGCGAGCGGCTCGACTCGATCGATCGTTCGCTCATCTCGGGGGCAAATCCGACGGCCAGGTTTTTCAAAATCGAGGAAAGCCACTCGAGACCGTCCAGCGTTTCGAGCTGTCGCTCCATGGCTTCCTTGATCTTTCCGATCCGGAGATCCGATGCGACGCTCAGGGCGCGCTCGTCGATGAAATCGAAGACGTCGGGACCTTCTTCGAGCGCCATTTCCAGCAGATCGCGCGCCGTCGCGGTCAGGATTTCCACCGTCTGGTACTCGACGATCTTGTGCGCCGAGAGAACATCCGCCTGATCGGCGGACAACCGCGTATCGTCGGCAACCACTTCCATGACCGCCGCCCCGCTGTCTTTCAGCTCGGCCGATATCAGTTCGACCAGGTCCGCTAACGTCACCTCCGGCGTGATGCCGTCGATCGTGATCGGTTCACCGTTCAGCAGAATATTCACTCGGGCTGCTCCTGGCTGCCTCGCCCGGCAGCATGACGTTCATTCCATTCGATACCCGGCATCATTCGGTCTTCCTCCGTCAGCGGCCGCTCAGCTGTGAAAGCTGGCTGGCGAACGCATCCGCCTGGCTCTGATATTTCGACATCGCGGTTTCGAGAGCCGCAAACTGTTTCAGCAACGTTTCCTCGCGATCCGCGAGTTTTTCCTCCTGGCGATTGATCTGCTTGTTGAGGAGGGTGATCTGGCGATCCATCGAACTGTCGGCGTTCGTGACGCCCGAGCGGCCGACGCGAAGCGTGAGGATACCGTCGCTCTTGGTGAACTCGTTCAGCATGTTTTTGAGCCGGCGGGCGATCCCCATGTTCGATTCGCTGGACGAATCGTTCGCGAACAGCGCCGCAAGCTTTTCGGGATTGTTGGTCAGCACGTCGTTCAGCTTGTCCTCATCCGTGATGGACAGCTTTCCGACCTGGGTCGTCTGGTAATCCGAACCGACCTCGCCGGTCGTGATGCCGATATCGGAAAGGCTGTCGAACAGCTTGTCTGCGCCGCCGACGATGCCCGCCATGACGACGCGCATCCTGCTCCGTATCGACGAGAGCGTCGAATCGCCGGCAAGAAGTCCGATCTTGAATTTTTCCTCGTAGGTGGCGAGTTCTTCCGTAGAGAGGGCCTTCTTCTCGACTTCCGTCAGGGCCTGGAGCGATGAATCCTTCTCTTCCTTGAGTTTGGTGTATATCAACTCCATCACTTCGTTGTAACTGGCAAGGAAATCGTCGATGGCCTTGCGGGAATTCTTCGTGTCGGCCGCGACGGTGATCGTCTCGCCGCTTCCGACCGTCGTGCCTTTGAGGGTGAAGGTCAGACCGCTGATGACGTCAGACACGTCATTCGACTGCCTCACGATATCCGACCCGCCGTACAGCCCCTCGACGGTGAAGATCGCATTTTTCCCGACGTTCTGGGGGGCTGTGATCATGCCGAGAGCCGACAGGAAGTTGCTGGTGTCGGTCGAAGCCCCGATGGCGATAGAGGTATTTCCCGTCTGCGTCGAGGTCAGCATGAACTTGCCGGTGTGCGCGTCGAACTCCGCCTTCACGCCGGCTTTCTTGTTGTTGTTGATCGTCGACATCAGCGATTCCAGGGTCACGGAGCCGGGGCTCGAGATGTTGAACGTCGTGCCGTTGATGGTGAATGTTCCGGCCGTAATGGCCTGTGCAAACCCCGCCTTGTCGAGCGTCACGGACGTCTGAAGCGAAGAAAGCGGACGACTGCTTTCGAGGGCCGGGCCGGTATCGGATCCGGTTGCCGTCATTCCTGACGGTATTCCAAGGGCATCGGCGAGTCCGCCGCTCATGTCTTCGAGCTTGAGCCCGGCGGAACTTCCTTTCTGCTCCGACGTGATCCGGAAAGTCCGGGTGGTTTCATCGAACCAGACGCTTTCGACGCCCGAAATCGCGTCCAGCCGCTCCATGAAGGAGGAAAGCGAATCCGTCGAGTTCCAGTCGACCAGGCTCGCCACGCCGTTCACCGTCAGCCGCACCTGACCAGCCGTGCCGGGTGAGGCAAGGCCGAGTGTTTCGAGGTTCTGGGAAAGGGCGTCGGCAGCCGAGAAACCGAGGCTCGAACCGCTCGCGAGCGTTGCCGCCGTCGCCTGGGAACCGCTGATCAGGCCGGCAACGGAAAGGAAGTTGCTCGTGTCGTTCGCGGCGCCGAGACCGATCGGCTGAGAACTCCCGTCTTTGCGCGTCAGTCTGATCGTGTCTTTGTCTGGATCGTATGTCGCGGCAATGCCGGTCAGGGAGGTAATCCGCGAAAGCACGTTCTGGAGCGTGTCACTCTGGTTGTTGATCGAGATCTGCACCCCGTCGAGCGTGAACGTCCCGGAGGAAATGATCGAGGAGAACGTCTCCTGGTAGAGTTTCAACCCGGCGTCCGTCGTCGAGGCGACCGTCGTGTTTCCGAACAGCATGGCCGTGAGATTCCCGCCCGAAGTGCCGACGGTGAACTTCGTCACATCCGTGGTGTCTGTGTTCGCCAATATCAGCTTCCCCGTCCCCTGATCGTATTTGAACTCGAGCCGGCGGTCCGCCGGGTTACCGGTGACCGCGCCGCCCCGAACCAGATCGGGGGAAGCATCGATCCGGCGATTCATCGCGCTCACGAACTCGGATACCGTCGAATTCTCATCGAGACCCGCCGAAGCCAGGTCGAGCGTCACCGCCGGCCCGCCCTGCCGCTGGATGGTCATGCCGGAGAAGGGGTCGACGCCGAGGTCGCGCAGCGTCGTCTGAAGCCCGGACCTGATGGCCATCAGGCTCGAATCCTTCGCCGGTTGGTCCTTCGTGAGGGTGAAATTTCCCGTGGCGGAAAACATCTTTCCGACGACATTGCCCGTGGTATCCGCCAGGGCCAGCGTCTTGTTGCTGTCGAGGAGGGTAACGCGGACCCGGTTCGTCTTCAGGTCATACCCGGCGACGGCTTTCCCGTTCATGTTGCCATTGCCGGATATCGCCGTATTGATACTGTTGATCAGGTTCTGGACGGAGGCATTCGGATCGACCGTGATGTTCTCCGTCGCAGAACCGATCGTCAGTTTCAATTCCCCGGGGGTAATGCCGAGATTGCTCAGCGCCGTGCTCGGTCCGCCAAGCGATTTCGAACTTCGGAGATTCTCCCCCATCTCGATCGCTCCCCCAAGCCTGCCGGCGGAAGAGACGGTCGTGGCGGAAGCCAGTTGTTTCACGTTGATCGTGTAATTGCCGACTTTCGCCGACGTGTTCGCAACGGCGCTCAGCAGCTTGTCGCTCGAGGAGGTAACGGTCTTGGAGTTGAAGGTCTTCGAGAAGATCAGGTCGGTGGCCTTGTTCTGAAGGCCGTACAACTTGAGATTGATGTCCTGCAGCATCGACTTCTGGAAGCCAAGCGTGTTGCGCTTCTGTTCGAGCTGATTCAGCGGCGCCCGCTCGGCTTCGATGATCTTGGTGATCAGGCTCTGCGTGTCGAGTCCGCTGGACAGGCCACCGACCCAGTTTCTCGAAATATTGCTAACCATACATTACCTCCTTCGCGGAGCCGGAACGAGCTCCGCGAGTGAACCGGGAATCTCCGGGGTTTTCAGGCTTTCTTGTCGAAGATGATTCCCAGGTATTCCTGCATTTTCGCGACAAGGTCGAGAGCTTCCTGGGAGGGAATCTCCCGGATCACCTTGTCATTGGCCACGTCTATGACCGAAACCATCATTTCCTTCGTCGCGTCATGGATCCTGAACTTCAGAGAACGATCGAAAATCATGGATGTCTTGTTCAACTTATCGACGGCATCCTTGATTTTCTCCATCTGTTTGGCAGGATCCTCGGCTTCGGCCTGCGCCTTCACCGCTTCCTGCTTCATGGGAGAGTCGGCGCCGGCGCCGGGGATGGGAAGGGGCACCTCGGGTTCTTTGGTCACTTCTGGCACTTGAATGGTTACAGGTTTCACATTTCCGATTTCCATATCGATCTACCTCCTTTCACGGAATGAATGCTGGCATCCCGTGAATTCAAACCGACCAGCCGGCGGTGCGGCCGGGAAGGAAGGCACGCCTTCCCGCCCGGCCTGTCACTCACCACCTATGACTGTACCATAGTTTTCCCGGAACTCCTATTTCAGGAGCTGGAGCACTCCCTGGGGCACCAGGTTCGCCTGCGCGAGCATCGCGGTCCCCGACTGGGCGACGATCTGGTCGCGCGTGAACTCGACCATCTCAAGCGCCATGTCGGCATCTCTGATCCGCGACTCGGCGGCGCTCAGGTTGGTCTTCATCGTGTTGATGCTGTTGATGGAGTATTCCAGCCTGTTCTGGAAGGCACCGAGTTTCGAACGCTCCGACGACACCTTGTCGATCGCCTTGTTCAGCTTCGAAAGGCTCTTCTGGGCGCCTTCGATGCTCGTCAGGTCGAGATTGTCGACGCCGAGCGCACTGGCCGACATCTCCGAGATCGCGATCTTCATGTTCTGACCTTCGTCACCGCCAAGCTGGAAACTTGGGGTGTTGTCGACCACGTGCATCCGGAAGTTCTTGTCGCCCGACCCGACGGCCGTCGATTGGCGAGAGAATCCGAACGTCTTGTCGAGGCCGATAGCGGTGACTCCAGCTGACAGCCCGAAGTTTATCCGAACCTGGCTGATGGTGGAACCGCCGGATGTGTGGTTTTCTTTTCCGACCCGGAGAGACGTGAACGCCAGACCTCCGTTAATAGCATCGACCCTGATGGCGACACTTTGCGTCTTCAGCGTCTGGTTCACCGACTGCTGCCACAGCTCGAAGCTGACCATGTCGGCGTTCGTCATGCGGAATTCCGCAGCAATGCTGAGGACTGCCGTATTCACTCCGTCAGAGACGCTGATGAAGTAGGTGAACGCGCCTGAGAAATCCGCATACTTGCTGAAGCCGAACGCAACCTTGGTCGTGTCCTTGGACCCCTGCGCGAATCCGCTGTAGGAACCGTTCAGGATACCGATCGTGTTCGTCGTGGCATTTGCGATGTTGAACGAGGAGTCCGCACCCGCCGCGACAGGCTCATACATGATACGAATCTGCCCGTCGATCACCATCGCCGAGGTGCCGCTCATTGCAGTAGCACCAGCTGTCCACTGGGCATTGATGCTTCGGGCAATTCCTTCCATGGTCCATCTGCCAGACCTGATGGTAATCGTCTTCGACACGCCACCGGCAGATATCGTGAACGATTCGCCACCGGAGCCGATGAGAAGTCCGTTTGCAAGGCCGCCAAGGCCTGCGACCTGAGCCGCCTGCGACGTGAACTGGACGTCGATTCCCTCCAGCAGGCCGGCCGCCCTGTCTTCAGAGGTCCGAACCTGCATGACATTGCCGAACGCATCTTTCGAGGAGAGTTCGACGAGATTGTTCTTCGCGTCGCGAATGGTGGTGAGGCCGAGAGCGGTCATCAGGGCCTGATCGCCGGAGAAGGCGACGTTTCCAATATCGCCGATCGAGCCCGAGACAAGCTGGAGATATCCGCCGATGCCGGCAATGCCCGTCTGACTGCTGTTTACCACACCTACTTTCGAGTTGGCGATTCCAAGGCCCGAGGTACCGACAAGAGCGTTCTGGATTGCGGCTGAAAGCCTATCGAGCGACATCTGCCCGTCGACGGAGATGGACGTCGTCTTGGAATTGCCGCTCAATGACAGCGTCTGGGCAGAAGCAAGAACGAAGACGCCGTTGGTGTCGTAGAACTGGGCAATGCTCTGGAGCTGCGTCGAGCCCTTCGCAAGAGCGCCTGTCCCGTCGTTCAGCGTCATGATCTGCGAACGCTGCATCTGGCTGATGCCGGCCTGGACGAGGGTGATGCTGACGTCGTAGTCGCCCCCTCCCTTCCCGACGCCGGTCACCATGCCGTTGACGGAGTGCGAGCTGGCGCTGATCAACGCCGTCTGACTGCCGTCGAGAAGTTTTTTCGTATTGAACTCGGTGTTGTTCGCGATGCGGTTGATGTCGTCGCGGAGCTGGTTCACTTCCTTCTGGATTTCCAGGCGGTCATTGCTGGTGAGCGTGTCGTTGCTCGACTGGATGGCCAGTTCGCGCATGCGCTGCAGGATGCTCTGCAGTTCGCTCATCGCGCCTTCCGCCGACTGGATCATCGAGACGCCGTCCTGGGCGTTCAGCACCGCCCGCGTCAGGCCTCTGACCTGGCGGCGGAGCTTTTCGCTGATGGCCAGCCCCGCGGCATCGTCAGCGGCCTTGTTGATCCGCAGGCCGGAACTCAGCTTCTCGATCGATTTTTCGAGTCGGCTCGAGGTCGTGGCCAGGGTCGAGTGCGCTTTCAGGGATAGGATGTTCTGGTTGATGGTAAGTGACATACTGATTCCTCCATGAATCGTTTATTAGAGGCCTCCTTACCTCGAATCCTTCTATAATTTTTAGTATATAATTTCCATGCAGACCTTTTCCGGGAGCGGCTCCTCCTTTCAACGCGGATTCGTGGTGCCTTTGCGCCTGCGGGCTTCCCCGGCAGGCGCCAGGTACGCATGCGCCCGATGCCGCATCCTCCATGTCAGCGACACCGGCACATCGCGTGCCTGCCTGTTCGGAACCGCTGATACGCACGCGAGGGCAGTATCAGCCGATTCGTTTGAACCATCTCAAAGAACGCCCGGAAGGAGTTCCTTCCAGGCCCGGCGGGACAACGTCCAGGATCTCAGAACCGCATTTCCAAGACTTCGCCGGGAGGAACCGGACCTTTCGCCGAGGGCACGGGCGGATACGCGGAAGATCCGGAAAGGGCGGTATCCCGCCTTGTCCGTGGACCTGCGGATGACCGGACCGGGGAACCGCCCGGTGTCACGGCCGGGGAAGGAAGGGCCCTTCGCCCGGCTCTGTGACGATCACCTTGCAGGAGTTACGAACCGGCAGGATGCGTTACTTCAGAAGCTGGAGGATGTTCTGCGGGATCAGGTTGGCCTGGGCCATCATCGCCGTCCCGGACTGGGAGACGATCTGGTTGCGTGTGAACTCGACCATTTCGAGCGCCATGTCGGCATCCCTGATGCGCGACTCGGCGGCGCTGAGGTTGGTCTTGGTGGTATTCAGATTGTTGATCGAGTATTCCAGCCTGTTCTGGAAGGCGCCGAGTTTGGACCGCTCGGAAGACACCTTGTCGATCGCCTTGTTCAGCTTGGAAAGACTCTTCTGAGCGCCGGCGATGCTGGTCAGGTCGAGATTGTCCACCCCGAGGGCCTTCGCCGACATCTCCGAAATCGCGATCTTCATGTTCTGGCCTTCATCGGCGCCGATCTGGAACTGCGGCGTGTTGTCGACCACGTGCATCCGGAAGTTCTTGTCGCCGTAGCCGACCGCCGTGGCATCTTTGGAAAGGCCGAACTTCTTGTCGAAGCCCATGGCGGTCGCGTCGAACGTGACGCGCACCTGGCTGAGGCTCGTGCCGCCGGAGACGAGGTTCTCTTTTCCCACGCGAAGCGAGGTGAAGGCGAGACCGCCGTTGACCGCGTCGATCCGGACCTGGACGCCCGCCGACCGAAGCAGTTCTTCCTGTTCCGACTTCCAGGTGTCGAACACCAGCATGTCGGGGCTGAGGATCTGGTCGGTGACGGAAATGCCGATATACGTGCTGGACACAACGCCGTCGTTGACTTCGATGTACACCGTATACAGGGTCGATACGAGCTGCGAACTCAGAACGTAGTGGCTGAAGCCGAACACGCCCTTGGTGGCATCCTTGGAGCCCTGGGCAAAACCGCTATAGGAACCGTTCAGAAGGCCAATCGTGTTCGCCGAGGCATTGACGATGTTGAACGACGAGTCGCGACCGGCAACGACGGGTTCATACATGATACGAATCTGGCCGTCGATGACCATCGCCGAGACGCCGCTGAACCGCACACCGGTGGTGCCGGCGGTGGTGGTGAGCTGGGCATTGATGCTGCGCGCCAGGCCTTCCATCGTCCAGGTGCCGGCCGCGATATTGATTCTCTTCCAGACGCCGCCGGCAGAGATCGTGAACGTCTCACCCGTGATCCGAAGCCCGGTTTCGAGGCCTCCGATACCTGCAACCTGCGCCGCCTGCGAGTCAAACTGGAGATCGATTCCCTCGAGAAGGCCGGACGCCTTGTCTTCCGACGTGCGGACCTGCCGGATGTTTCCGAAAGCGTCACGCGAGGTGAGTTCCACGAGGTTGTTCTTCGACTGGCGAATCGTGGTCAGGCCGAGAGCCGACATCAGCGCCTGGTCGGCGGACAACGCCACGTCGCCGGCGTCGCCAATGGCGCCCGAGGTCATCTGGAGGTAGCCGCCGATGCCCGCAACGCCCGTCTGGGCGGTGTTCACAAGACCGACCTTCGAGTTCGCAATGCCGAGCCCCGAGGTGCCGATGAGCGCGTTCTGAATGGCGGCCGCAAGGCGGTCGAGCGACATCTGGCCGTCAACCGAGACGGAGGTCGTCTTTGAGTTGCCGCTGAGAGAGAGTTCCAGAGGGGAAGCCAGGACGAACACGCCGTTCGAGTCATAGAACTGGGCGATGCTCTGCAGCTGGGTCGAGCCTTTGGCAAGGGCTCCGGTGCCGTCGTTGAGGGTGAAAATCTGGGAGCGCTGCATCTGGCTGATGCCAGCCTGCATCAGGGTGATGCTGACGTCGAAATCGCCGCCGCCCTTGCCGACGCCGGTAACCATGCCGTCGACATACTGGGAACTCGAGCTGATCAGCGCCGTCTGGCTGCCGTCGAGCAGCTTCTTGGTGTTGAACTCGGTGTTGTTCGCGATGCGATTGATGTCATCGCGGAGCTGGTTGACTTCCTTCTGGATTTCCAGACGGTCATTGCTGGTGAGCGTGTCGTTGCTCGACTGGATGGCCAGTTCGCGCATGCGCTGCAGAATGCTCTGGGTTTCGCTCAACGCGCCTTCAGCGGCCTGAATCATCGAAACGCCGTCCTGGGCGTTCAGCACCGCACGGCTCAGGCCCCTGACCTGGCGGCGAAGCTTTTCACTGATGGCGAGCCCTGCGGCGTCGTCTGCAGCCCTGTTGATGCGAAGGCCGGAACTCAATTTCTCGATGGATTTTTCGAGCCGGCTGGATGTGGTTGAAAGCTGCGTGTGCGTTTTGAGCGACAGGATGTTCTGATTGATGCTGAGAGACATATCGATTCCTCCTTGAATCGTTATCAGAGGCTTCCTTGCCTCAGATTAAAAAATCAGTTGTTCCCACTTGCCCCCTTACTGGCCCCTTTTACCAACCCCCTTCCATGTCGAATTGATAGAATTTCCCGATTCTCTATTATGTTTATCGTCCGAACAGGTCAGTTTCTTTTGCGCATTTTTAGCCGATATTCAACGAAGGCACACAGAAAAACATTTATTTTTTTCTTTTTTCACATCGTTTAGCCCATTTTTCGATTATTTTCATTACCACAAAATAGTAGTTCTGAATATCTCATCGAGCCCCACGAGGCGAAAAACCCGGCTCTCCAGCGGAGAGACCGGGTTTTCGTCTGGGCAAGCGTTCTGGTTACCGGAAGATGAGATCCCCGGTTCGAAGAGCGCGATCGCCTGAATGCGTGGTTTTCGAGGTGCGCTTTTTCATGGGGTGCCTCCTTATCTGAGCAGGTCGAGAACGCGCTGCGACGAGACGTTCGCCTGGGCGAGCATCGAGTTGCTGGCCTGCTGCAGGATCTGATACTTCGTGAGGTTGATGACTTCGCCCGCCATGTCGAGATCGCGAATCTGGGAGTCCGCGGCGGACATGTTCTCGAGGGCGACGCGAAGGCTGTTCGTCGTATAGAACATGCGGTTCTCGATCGCCCCCAGTCTCGAGCGCTCGGAGGAGATCTTCTGAAGCGCCTGGTCGACGAGGGTGATCGCGTTTTCGGACGAGGCGATCGTCGTCAGGTCGAGATCCATGATCCCGAGGGCCACCACATCCGTCCGACAGATATGGGCCTTCTCGGTTTCGCCCTGATTCGCGCCGATCTGGAAGCTGATCGACGTATCCTTGACATGCACCTTGTAGGAGTAATCACCGATGCCGTTCGCATACGTCTGAGGCGTGATGCCCAGAACGCTCTGAAGGGTATTCATGGAGCCGGCCACTCCGCCGAGATCCGAAAGCGTCACTTCCCCCTTTTTCCCGGGAACGGAAGAGAAAAGCCTGAGCGTCTGCGTGGCCGTTTCGACTTCGGCAGCAACCTGAACCCCGGCTACATTGGCCTGAGCATTGATCATTCGAGCCAGGTCACCGATCGCCAGGAACGAAGCTCCGGCCGTGCCTGCGGCAACGGAGATCGTCATGCCGTTTCCGTCGAGATCGGCAACATAGAACCGCAAAGGATCGGCCGTGGCCGTCGCGGTTGATTCGGGGATGTTGAAGCCGTAGACAACGGTGCTGTCGTTGAATGCGAAACTCTGGACGGCCGCGCTGCCGTTGACTCCGGTATAGGTTCCGTAATTGATGAAGAGGCTCGTCGCGATGGTCCCGGTTGCCGTTGCAATCGTGAATCCTGAATTGAAACCCGTCTCCAGAGATTTCATCCGAAGAACGCCATCGACGGCCTCGGCCCGGATCATGGTTCCGGCGAGCTGGTTGTTGATGGTCTGCACGAGGGAAGCCAGACCGCCGCCGGTGAAGTTTGCCGTCAGCTTGACGGTATAGACTGCGGTGGAATGGAAATCCGTGACGGTGAACGCGACACTTCCGATGCCGCCCGAGGCGGTAGAGGTGAAGTCGAGAAGCGGAGGATTGGTTCCCGTCGTCGAAGCTCCGGTTCCGCCGGTCCCGGAGTAGCGGCCATCGGCGACTCCCAAGGCATTTCCGACAGGGGCGTTCGCGATATTGATATACGCGCCCGAACCTGTGTCGGTGGTATAGAATTCGAGGGCGGATGCATCATTCAGTCGGACACGGACGGTGGTCGCCGCGGTCGAGGTTGAAAGCGTCGTATCGACGATCGAGGCGATCTGCTCCATGCTGAAGGTTCCCGTCGTGATCGTGACGGAAACGATGTTCGAAGCGCCCATGCCGGTCGAATCCTGCACCTGAAAGGTGAACCCGGAAGTGATCCTGATGGCGGGGACCGCAGCCTGGCTGGTCACGTAGGCCTGGGTGGGCGGCGTGAACACCAGGTCGATTCCCTGGATGAGGCCCACGGCGCGACTGCCGGCGATCTTCGTGGTCGTGCTCGTGCGTTCGCCGACCGGCAGACCGAGGTTGGTGACGGCGATCGAGTAGACGGGGTCTTCCGGGGCGACGACCTCGCCAAAGCCGAGAGCGGAGATGAGGTTCTGCTCCCCGGTGAAGTTGATGCGGCCAACGAGGCCCTTCTTGCCGGAGGTGGCAAGCAGCTGGCCGTTCGTCTCGCCCTCGTCGCTGAAGACGACCGTGGAACCGGTGAAGTTCAGGCCGTTGCCGAGCTGATCCTTGGTGATGGCGGCCTGCATGCGCTCAGCCAACTGGTCCAGCGTGAGGTCTTTGCTGATGACGAAGGAGTTCAGGTGGTTGTCGCCCTGGACGTAGAGCGTCTGGGGGGTGTCGAGAATAAAATAGCCATCTCTATCGGTGAAATTGGTGATCGACTGGAGGGTCGTCGAGCCGGAAGCGATCTGACCGTCGGTCCGCATGAAGATGTTCGACCGCTGCTGTTGTGAGGTTCCGGACTTGGTGACCTGCCCCTTGCCGGGCACGTTCGTCGTCTGGGGATACACGACCACGGAGAAGTCCGAGAAGGTGAGAACCTGGTCCGTCACGACGGCGTCGAGGTTATCGGGGTCGCTCGTGGAAATGACGGCGGTACCCGTTCCGTCAAGCAGCTTTCTCGTATTGAACTCGGTATTATACGAGATGCGATTGATATCTTTTTTCAGCTCCTGGACTTCCTTCTGGATCTCCAGGCGGTCGGTGGTGGTGAGGGTGTCGTTGCTGGACTGGAGGGCCAGTTCGCGCATGCGCTGGAGCATGGCTTGGATCTCGTTCAGCGCGCCTTCGGCCGTCTGGATGAGGCTGACGCCGTCCTGAACGTTCATGATGGCCCGCGAAATACCGCGCACCTGCGTGCGCAGCTTTTCCGAGATGGTCAATCCCGCGGCATCGTCTGCGGCACGGTTGATGCGCAGTCCCGACGAGAGCCGCTCTATCGACTTCGAGAGCCCGCTGTCGTTGACTGCAAGATTCCGGTGGGCGGACAGAGCGGTAACATTGGTATTGATTCTCAGGGCCATATGGTTGCCTCCATACTGACAGGGGCGACTCCTTTATATTTTGGCTGAAATAGCCTTTGCCCCTGCTCTATTATCTTCATCGGATTCCGTCGTTCTCTTTTATGAGGCCGGAATCCGACAAAATTTCCCTTTATTCGCTCTCGATCTCTATTTTTCTCCGTTTTTCATGAAGAAATACATCATTTCGATTTCTTGCCGAAATTTTTCAAGATGTCGAGAGGAAGGTTCTTGAGCGCGTCGAGCGACTTGATCTTGGCCGCCTCGCGGTTCTCGCGCTGAATCTCCTCGTAGACTTCCCAGCGGTGGACCTTCACGGTCTTCGGGGCATTGATGCCGATCTTGACCTGGTCCTTTCCGATGTCGACCAGGACTATTTCTATATCATCACCTATAATTATTTTCTCGTTGATCTTCCGCGTCAATACGAGCATCAGCCCTCTCCCCCCTTTTTTTCGGAGGAGTTGAGGGAGTTGGTGACCTTGCGGATCTCCTCGGCGCGGCGCTTCATCTCGTCGAGAATGCGCGTCCTGACCGAATGGCGGCTGTTGGAGGAAATGACCTGACGCCCCTTGCGGGTCTTCGCGTTGATGACGATCGGCCCCTGAAGATTCGCGGTCATGTCCGAGGGATTCTCCGGGATCGTGACGATCGCGTAGAGAACGGCATCCTCGGCGGTCTTGAGGCCTAAAAAGTCGGCATCGCTGTCCGAAATGCTGAGATCGTATTCGAACATGAAGTTCAGGGGTTCGATGATGACGAAGGCCAGATCGCCATTCTCGATGCACTGGAGCCACCTGAAGGGGCTTCCGTCCTGAGGATTGAGAATGACAAACCGGTGTGATTCCTCAAAGCCGAGCAGTCCCTCGGCAAACTCGATGATTTCTTCCGGAACGACCTCGATCTCACCAAATCGTGCGGTGGCAATCTTCATCGCGACTGATCCGTGCCCCCCTTAACTCAGAAAATCCATGAGCGTGGTCTGGAGAAGCTTCGCCCCGGTCTGCAGGGCGGCCTGGAAGGCAGTTTCGTACTGGGTCATCCGGGTGATGGCTTCCGTCATATCTATATCTTCGACCTCCGAGAGCATTTTGCTTAGGTTCAAGTTGATCGTCTCGGCTTTTTCCTTTGCATATTCGAGTCTATTGATTCTGCTGCCGACCTCGGCATGAACTCTCAGGACGCGCTCGATGTCCTCCTGGATGACCTTGATGCTTTCCTCGGAAATCGCCTTCGAATCGTTCCGGTACAGGTTGTCGCGAAGATCCACGAGGGTCTCGAAGATGCTCCGGGAGCCCCCCAGGCCCAGCGCCGAGGCCGAGGCCGTCTCGCCGAGATCGCGCACCTTGATATAGGCCTGGCCCTTCGTGTTGGTGATGTTCAGATGCTTCCCGTCGGAATCGACCCATGCGGCCATGTTGAAATTCGAATCCGTCGTCGAGAGTTTTTCCATCAGCTCGCCGACGGTCTTCACGCCGGTCAGGTCGATCGTTCCCGAGTAATCTCCGCTCTGCACGTAGACCTTGCCGAGAGGAACGCCGCCTTCGTTGACACGCAACAGGCCGATTTTCGTCGATGCGGTCACCGCCGGATCGATGTCGGAACCGCGAATCTGCGTTTCGATGGTCTTTCCCAGAATCCCCAGGTCGGCAGCCGCGGAAGCGCCGATGTCGATGATCTGAAGCCAACCGGAGCCGCCCGTTTTGTCGACGATGTCGATCCCATCGCGGTTCGCATTGATCCGCGCTTCCACGCCGATGCCGTTCGTGCGGTCGTTGATTCTGTCGAGAACGTCCTTGATCGTTTTCGCCCCGCGCAGGTCGATAGCCTTGAAATTGCCGGCCTTGTCGGTGATACGGATGACGCCGAGATTCACCCCTTTGTTCAGGGTCCGCCCCGAGTTGAGCGCTGAAAGCTCGGTTGATTCATCGACCGCCGGATTGAGATCGACGGAACCGAGCAGCGTCGGAAGCGCCTTCGACGTGATCGGCGTTCCCGTCAGCGTGCTCGTGGTGTGGTTCATGGCGCCCGCAAGGAAGCCAAGGTCGCGCGCCGTGTTCGTGCGTTCTTCGATCGTGAAACCCTTGTCGCCGACGGCGCCGGACACGTCGGCGACTTCGAACCGGTTGTAGGTCGAATCCCAGACGGCCTTGAACTTGCCCGTCTCGTTGATCCGATCGAGCACGTCCTGAATGGTCGCGGCCTGCGTGAGATCGATCGGGACCGGTTCACCGTCGCCGCCGCGGATGACGATCTTCCCGATTTCAGGCGGCGGGGTCAGGGTCGAAAGCTGCGAGGCAGGGGTCAGACCGCCGGGCGCGAGCACCGAGCCGATGATCGTTCCGTTGGTGGAGTGCTGAAGCAGGCCGAGGCTGGCCGCGACCGTCGTCATGTCGCGTACCGAAACCGGCTGGGCTCCATTCACTTCCTCGATTTTGAAGTCACCCGTTCCCACCGTCGTGTCGTTGATGACGAGGCGTTTCGAAGTAGGATCGAGAAGCGCCGTCTGCGCGCCGCCGGTCTGGGTGTTGATCGCATCGATGACGTCGCGGATCGTGGAGGCGGCGGTCAGATCGACCCGGGTGGTCGTTCCGTCATGACCGGTGATGTCGAGATACCCCGTCTCGAAGCCTTTTCCCCCGTTGAGCGTGCTGAGAAGCGTGTTCTCGTTCTCGACAGCCGGATCGTAGTTCTGGACGATCTGGCTCCCCCCCCCGACGTTCCGCAAGATGTTCAGGTCCGCCGCGGTATGCGAGGGAAGGTCCGTGATATACAACTGGGTCCGCTTCGACTCGATCGAGAACTCGTTCGCTCCCTGCGTGTTATCGACGATCTGCAGGCGCTTGCCGATGAAATCGTAGGCGGCGCTGACCGAGTTGCCGCCGTCGGCCGCGTTGATCGCATCGATGACGTCGCCGACGGTCGCGGCGCCGGAAAGATCGACGCGCAGGTTCCTGCCGTCGCGCGTGTTGATGCTGAGAAAGCCCTGCGGAACGCCCGCCCCCGAGTTCAGGTTGGACAGCGGGGTGGCGCGATCGAGCATCGCCGGATCGGACAAACCAAGAATCAGGTTTCCCGCCCCTCCGCTCTTGTGGATTCCGAGAGCCGCGGCCGTATCCGAAGGCACTTCTTCGATTCCTGCCTTGAAGGAACCGGTCTGCCCGATGAGATACAGAACGTCCTCGAGACGGCTCACGTTCGAGAGATCGATCTTCCGCTCGATGCCGTTGGAATCCTTGATGAGAATGACGCCGGCTTGGACGCCGTTTCCGTCGTTCAGCACGGAAAGCGGCATCATGCCGTTGAGCGTCGGGAGTTCGTTTCCGAACATCGGCTGGGGGCTGATCGTCCCGCTCCGGAAGAACAGCTCGGTGCCCGTCACATTGCGCGTGGCGAGCACGTGGCGGTCTATTTCCCCGGTCAGCTTCTTCGAATCGCCGCCGTAGGTGACGTCGACATTGTTCCCGATATTGATATCCTGGCGCAGCTGGCCGGTCGAGAACGTGATGATGTCGTTCATCGCGCCTGCCCGATTGCCGCCGAGGAGGTCGATCGTCTTCGTCTGGACGTCGTGGCCGGAGAAGATGTATTCGCCGTTCACGTTCGTGTTCGCAATATCGGCCACGTTTTTGATCAATTCGTTTATTTCGGCCGCGATGGCATCGCGATCGGCCTGAACGAGGGTGTCGTTCGCCCCCTGGACGGCCAGTTCGCGGGCGCGCTGGAGAATCGTCTCGAGGGTCGTCAGCGCGGAGTCCGCGCTGTTCAGCCAGGTCGTGGTGGTGGAGATGTTCTTCTTGTACTGGCTGGTTTCGGAGATCTGCGTCTTGTAAGCCATGGAAAGGGCGTTACTTACGGGATTTTCCGAGGCGAGGCTGTATTGCTTGCCCGAACTGATCTGCACCTGGAGCTTGCTCAGAGCCGTATGGTTCTTGTTGAGAACCGTCAGGAACGATTTCGTGACCCACTGGTTTGAAACCCGCATGAATGTGCCTCCTGCATGACCAACTTATCTATATTTGTCGGTATTATCTATCGCCGTCACCGGAGCATGCCGTTGATGATCTTGTCCAGCATTTCGTCGACCGTGGTGATGACGCGGGAAGCCGCGTTGTAGGCGTGCTGGAACTTGATCAGGTTCGTGAGTTCCTCGTCCAGCGACACGCCGGAAATCTCGTCCCGCTTCGACTCCAGTTGCGTCATCAGGTCCCGGGAAGTCGTCATCTGCGTTTCGTACCGCTGGCTGTGCGTCGCGACCTGGGTGATGATCGAACCGTAGAAGTCGTCGAAATTCGCCTTCCCGTCGTTGAAAAAGTATTTCTGCTTGATCTGGGCGATGAGGGTCGCGTTTCCGCCGTCGCCGACGCCGTTGAACGTCGGCAGTCTGTCGGTCGCCTTTTCGAGCGTTCCCTGCGCTGCCGCTATCGCATTTGTATTGCTTACGATATATTCTTCCAGGGCCAGATTGGCGATGACGTTCTTGTAGGGAAGGCTCGGGTCATCCGTGGAAACGGCCCTGAAAAAGTTTCTCCCGGTTTCGCCGTCGAGGCCGAACCCCTTCCGGTGGACCTCGTTGACCTCGGAGATGAGCCGATAGGCCATCTCGTTGAACTTGTCGCGGTAGGCCTGGATGTTGTTGTCGCGCAACTCGAGAAGGGCGCTGATTTTGCCGCCGGTGACCGTCGGGTGGAGGTCGAGATTGGCGACGCCGTGGCTCTTGATGATGAGGGTCACCCCGGGAACGGCGTCGGCGACCACGTTTCCCTGTCGCACGAACTGGTTGCCGTTGTAATTGAAGATCGCATCGCGCGCTTCCTGGTTCTGCTGGAGGTTGAGCACCGTCATCAGGTTGCTCGTTCCGTCGGCGAACGTCATCTTGTGCTCGGTCCCCGTGAGGGTGGAAGTCATCCAGAGCTGGCCGGATTCGTTCAGCGTCGCGTCGATCTCGACGTTCCCCGCGTCGATCATCGCGGCGAGGTCCTTCATCGACGTTTTTTCGGCATCGAGATAGAAGGTGCGGCCGTTGATCGAGAATGTTCCGCTCGTGACGCCGAAAGTGGAAAGCGGCCCGGTCAGCGGGTTATACGACAGGAACGAGTAGACCTGGTGCGCCTTTGCCGTCTGCACCACGTCCAGCGTGATGTGGCCGGTCGATCCTGAGTGGTTGAACACCGCCTCGGCGACGTCGGGCCTGTCGGACAATCGGGGATAATCGGCACTTCCGCTCACCGTCGTCGGCAGCGACTTGTCCTTGGTGACGATGTACAGGTCGTGGGAGAACGAATGCTCGACCAGCAGTTGGTTTCCCGACCTCAGGGTGAGATGCCCGGCGGAATCCCAGGTGGTGTCGACGGCGATGAGCTTCGACATCTCCTCGACGAGCAGCTGGCGCTTGTCGCGCAGGTCGTTCGCGTTCGCGTTGGTGACCTCCATCTGCTCGATCGTGACGTTCAGCTCGGCGATCCGCGAGGAGAGGCTGTTCACCTGCTTCACGGCGTCTTCGAGCTGGTCGCTGATGCTCCCGCTCGTCGCGTGATCGGTGACGCCCTGGAGGACATTCAGGTTGGTATCGATTTCCTTGAACTGCTCGATGAGGGTCTGGCTCTGTTCGACCAGGTTCTGACGGAGCTCGATGCTTGAAGGGTTCAACGAAAGCTCTTCCCAGGCCGCCCAGAACTTGTCCATCTGGCTGCGGAGGGTCATGTCGTTCGGCTCGTTGAGGATCGCCTCGACTTCCTTCATCAGGTCGTTGGCCGTCGTCTTTTCCTGGAGGATCGAACTCTGCCGGATGATCTTCTCGTCGACGAAGGCGTCGCGAAGGCTTTCGATCTTCACGACATCGACGCCGGTTCCGACCTGCTGGGCGCACGTCTGCGAAATGAAACTCGGAATCGACCACGGGTCGGAGGCGGCGAGCACCGCCCGTTGCCGCGCGTAGCCTTCGGTGTTGGCGTTGGCGATGTTGTGCGAGGTCACTTCCATCGCCGACCGCTGGGTCAGGATTCCACGTTTGCCGATCTCGATGCCGAAAAATGTGGCCCTCATGGCGCCTCCTTATGGCTGTCCATGCCGTCGATCTTCTGTTCAAAACGGCCACGGAGGGGAATCGCCTACTTTCCCCTATTATCACTATCGGCTCATAACGTTCATGAGTTGAGCGAAAAATCATCGAACGCGGAAAACAAAACGGGCGCTCCGGAGTCTGAATTCCAGAGTGCCCGTCTCAGATGATATTGTAGGGGGTGTTATGCTTTCCGGTCGATCAGGACCGACGGCCGCTGCGGCAGCGATGTTCCCTGCTGGCCGGGCGGGCGGTAGGTGACTTCCTTCGGCGGAGCAGTGATGAGTTTCAGGGTGTACTGCGTGAGTTCGAGGGCCTGTTCGAGCAGGCGCTGGTTCTCTTCGTTGATGGAGCGAATCTGCTCGAGGGTCTCCCTCAGCTGAGTGCCCAACATCCAGAGGTCGGACTTGAGGTTCGCGTCATCGATAAGATCGAGAACCTCTTCAAGTTTGACGTTGGCGCGGCCGGCAATCGCCGTCAGGCAGTCGGCTCTCGATGCTCCGAGTTCGGAAAGGCGCGCCGAGAGTTTTTCTTCCTCGCTCACGATGTCGATGAGATCGGTCGAAAATTTTTCGAGAAGCAGCTTTTTCTTGCGCTCAGACAACTCGAGGAGCCGGCGATAGATCTCCAGCTCCTCGCTCAGAATCTGTTTGAGATTTTTCCCCTGTTCGCTCAAGCCGCGCGTCAGCCTTCCCAGGGCTTGAAGAGGGTCCGATACCCTTCTTCAGTCGTAGTGAACATCTCGGCGACTTTTTCGGGTGAAACGTTGTACTGGCCCTTGTCGAAGAGGGCCTTGATGCGGGAGATCTTCTCTTCCCTGATTTCGGACTGGCCTGCGACGACCTCGGCCGCGAATTCGAGCGTTTTGACCGGGTCGGCTTCCGCCACCGGCTTGCCGGCAATGATCGGTTGATTGACATTCACTCCGCTGGGCGGATGGAAGGTCTTCTTCGGAGCCTCGGCCCCGCCGGTCGTATCTTTCAGGATCTTCCCGAAGGCGTCGCCCGACTGTTCGGTCTTGGCCTTTTTGACCTGCTCCTGATAGATCTTCTGAATGTCATTCCTGGAGACCTTCATGGTTCCCTCCTGAACTCCCCGAGACGTCTCCCCCTGGTGTTTGGTCTGGTTGCGCGGGGGAAGCCTCCATTACCGGATATCGGCTCGAAATGCCGGTACTGTTAGTACGTACGATGAACATTTTTTCCATTCTAGGCTGATCGAGCGGTAAAGTCAACCGCTCTGCCTGTAGGAATGCGCCCAGACGACGGCCCGGAGGAATGCCGGCCGAAGTCGCTCCACGGCCGCCGCGCAAGCGTCGAGGGTCGCCCCCGTCGTCGCGACATCATCGATCAGGGCCAGCCGCTTTCCGGCGAAGGCTGCAGGAATGAGGCCTTCAGCGAGATCGAAGGCGCCGGCCGGGTTCGTCGCCCGGAGCGTTTCGTCGCACTCGGCCTGCGGCTTCGTGTTGCGGATTCGGACGATCGCCGGCGAGACGGGGGCTTGCCAGGACTCTGCAAGGATTTCAGCGAGCAGGCGCGCCTGGTTGAAGCCGCGCTTCGCCTCCCGACTCGGGTGAAGAGGGACTGGAATGAGGATGTCCGGCCGTTCCGTCGTCGGGATTCTGGTCGCGACCCGGCGGATCTCTCCGGAGAGAGCGGACAGGAGACGCGCCGACGGCCTGTATTTCACGGCTTTCACGGCATCCGACAACGGAGGGACATATGGGCCGAACGTCATGACCGGGCATCTGCAGGCGACATCTCCGACGATCGCGGGTTCGCGCATGGATGCTGCGATGCGCCGACGGCAGTCGTCGCAAAGGATGTTTCCCGGCGGCGTCCGAACGCGACAGACATGACAAGAAAACGGAAGAAAGGCTTCGACGGCCGCTTTCAGCCAGAGCGACAGACGCTGCAGCATTCGGCAACTCCCACGCAAGACTCTTCTTCCAGTCTACTTCACCAGTGACCCGAATGACAGGGCTTTTCGGAGCTGAAAGCACGAAGACGCCGTCCGATGACGGCGTCTTCGCTGGGGTATGCGGAAGAATTATTCGGAAGCTTCGCGTTCCGAGGGGGTTTCGCGGGTCCGCTTGTAGATTCCCCGGTTGCTCGTGCCGAGGAACTCGATGAACTGACGGATGTAGGGATCGTTCGCTTCCGGCATCGCTGCCAGTTTTTCCTTCGCTTGGGTGACGTTGAGCTGGGAGCGAAAGAACATCTTGAACACGGCTCGGATGGCATCGAGCGATTCGCGCGGCACGCCGTTGCGGCGAAGGCCGACGGAGTTCAGACCAATGACGCGGGCGGGATTCCCGTCGATCTTGATGAACGGCGGGACATCTTTGACGATCTTGCTCATGCCGCCGATCATGACGAATCCGCCGATCTTGCAGAACTGGTGAATGCCGGTGAAACCGCCGAGGGTGGCCTTGTCGCCGACATGGACGTGGCCGGCGAGGGTGACGCAGTTCGCCAGAGTGACATTGCTGCCGACCCGGCAATTATGGGCGACGTGCACGTATGCCATGAACAGGTTCTTGTCGCCGATGACGGTCTCGTTGCCGGCGCCTTCGGCCATGTGGACGGTGACGAACTCGCGGAAATGGTTCCCGTTCCCAATTTTCACATAGGATGTTTCGCCGCCGAATTTTCGATCCTGGGGCGGGCAACCGATGGAGACGAACGGGGAAATCTGGTTTTCGCTGCCGATCGTCGTATATCCTTCGATATGGCAATTCGGTCCGACGACGGTCTTCTCGCCGATTTCGACATTCGGCCCGATGACCGTATACGGCCCCACCTCGACCGTCGGATGAATTTTCGCTCCCGGCGCGATGATGGCGGTGGGATGTATGCTCATGATGCGTTACCCTTTTCTCGCTGGTTTGACGATCAGACGATCGTGAACATGAGTTCGCCGTCGGCGACCGTCTCGCCGTCGACCTTCGCTTCGACCTGCACCTTGCCGGTCGCGCCGCGAACTTTCAGGACCTTCACATGCATTTCGAGCCTGTCGCCAGGCACGACCGGTTTCCGGAAGCGGACCCCGTCGATGCCACAGAAGAAGGGAATCTTGCCCTTGTGTTCCGGTTGCGACAGGAAGAGGACGCCGGCGACCTGCGCCATCGCCTCGACGATGAGGACGCCGGGCATGACGGGCCGCTGGGGAAAATGACCGTTGAAGAACTCCTCGTTGGCCGTGACGTTCTTGTATCCTACGGCGGAGACGCCGGGTTCGATCGACAGCATCCTGTCGACGAGCAGGAACGGATACCGATGCGGCAGAATCTGCTTGATTTCTTCGATCGTCATCATACGGGCGTGGGTCCTTTCCTTCTGCTGATGATACACCGCGCACAACCGTTGCGCCAGTTTCACGTTCCAGGCATGGCCGGTGCGGCAGGCGATGATATGCCCCTTCATGCGGCGTCCGGTCAAGGCCAGGTCGCCGATCAGGTCGAGCATTTTATGGAGCGCGAACTCCTGGGCATCCCTGAGGCCTTCGGGATTCATGATCGATCCGTCGCGCTTCACCACGACGGCGTTTTCGAGACTGCCGCCCAGGGCGAGCCGCTTTTCCTTCAGCATGTCGAACTCGTATTCGAAGCCGAAGGTGCGGGCCCGGCCGATCCGGTCCATGAAGGTCGACTCGTCGACGACGAGATGGACGGATTGCGGCGGGATGATGTTGTCCTTGTACGACAGGCGGAACGAGATCTCAAACCGATCGGAAGGAAGAAACACGATGCTCTTGTCGCCTTCCGAAAACGCGCAGATATCGCGGACATCGCAGATCTGGGCGGGAACGCCCTGGCCGACGATCCCGGCATCGCGAAGCGCCTCGGCGAACCGTAGCGCGCTCCCGTCGAGAACAGGCGGTTCGGCGCTGTCGACCTCGACGAGGGCGTTGTCGACGCCCATGCCGTACAAGGCGGACATGACGTGCTCGACGGTATGGATGACGGCGTCGCCGTCGCCCCGGATCGTCGTACCGCGCAGCACTTCCTTCACGTGCGCCGCGTTGGCCGGAACGAGAGGCGTGCCCGGAAGGTCCATCCGCCGGAAGGCGATTCCGGAATCCGGGTCGGCCGGCTTGAACGTCAAGGTGACCGGCTGTCCGGTGTGCAGGCCGACGCCGGAGAGCGTGACCGGCTTGCGGATCGTGCGTTGTTCGGGCGGATGTGTCATCGGTTCCCGTCAGAAGGATTTAATATATTGAAGCTTATATATTGCATCTTCGCCGCCATCCTCGTCGTCACGGCGGGCATATTCGAGGCTGACGCCGGGATACGGACGCATCTTGATCCCGTAGGACGTCTGCCCCTCCACGCGTTCTCCAGCTACGATGACGAGGGGCAGGATCGTCTTTTCAACGCTGACGAAGGTCTTCTTTTCGGTCGTGACAGGGTCCTTGATGAAACCGCCATGCACCGTCGCGGCGAAGGCTTCGAACGTCTTTGAACCGGCGAAGTAGAAGACGCGCGACCCGAGGGTCATCCCGGCGTCGCCCACGCCCCAGACGATATTCGGAATCATCGTATCTTCCTCGAGAAGATTCAGTTTGAAATTGACGACGTTCTTTCCGGATTCGGCATCGTTCAGATGGCGTAACAGAGAAAATTCCACGAGCTTTCCCTGGGCCTTCTGGGTGTACATGACCATGTTATGTCCGGCATCGTTGATGTAGGAGGTTTCGCCCATCATGTATGCCGTCGGCAGCGAGATATTCGACGAGCCGAGATACCGCAGACGGGGATTTCCGGCCGCCTCCGAGGTCCCTCCAGAGAGGGTGATCACCAGAACAAGAGCCGTCAGGAGTTGAAAAATACCGGTTCGCCTCATTCCTTTTCTTCCTCTGTTGCTTCGACGCCGAGCCTGGCCTGGATCTCCCTGACCGTTTTGACGAGTTCGGGAAGTTTGCGGACGGCCGCCATGACGCGTTTTTCCTCCATATGCGGCTTGAGGGGAAAGCCCGACATCATGCTGTTCGGCGGCACGTCCTGCGTGACGACCCCGCGGGCGGCGATCGTGCTGCCGCGGCCGACGGTGACATGACCGACCGTTCCCGACTGGCCGGCGAGGGTCACGCGGTCTTCGAGGACGGTGCTGCCGGAAACGCCGACCTGGGCGACGATGATGCAGTGTTTTCCAACCACCACGTTGTGAGCGAGATGGACCAGGTTGTCGATTTTCGTGCCGTCGCCCACGCGGGTGCTGCCCATCGTGGCGCGATCGATGGTGACGTTCGCCCCGATCTCGACGTCGGCGCCGATCTCGACATTGCCGACCTGCGGGATCTTCGCGTGGCCTTCGGCCGTTGTCAGGTAGCCGAACCCGTCGCTTCCGATGACGGCACCAGCGTGAATGGCGCTCCTGGGGCCGACGCGACAGCCGTGGAGGAGCTTTGCGCCCGGATGCAGTCTCGCATCGGCACCGACGTACGCGTTACGCCCGACATGCGCCTGGGCGCCGATCCATGCTCCCGCCTCGACGACGGAATCGGCGTCGACGAACGCCATGGGGCCGATGATCGCCGTGGGGTGGACGTCGGCGGATTCGTCGACGAACGCCGTCGGATGAATGCCCGGCTTCGGCCTGGCTTCGGGATGGAAGTATCGGAGGGCCTTGAGGAAGCCGTCGTAGGCGTTCGCGAACCTGATCGACGGCAGGGGCAGCTCGCCGGCCTTTTCGGGGGCGATGACGGCCGCGGCGCGGGTCGCCTTCAACTGTTCGAGATGCTTTGCATAGTTTTTCGCATCGGAGAGGAAGGTGATATCCGTAGATGTCGCATCGGCGAGAGCGGCAATTCCGGCGATGGCTGGTCCCGGCGCAGCGCCGTCGAGGCGGCCGCCGAGAAGCATCGCAAGCTCGGCCAGGGAAACGCTCTTTCCGGGGGCCTGCCTGTTTCCGGTGTCGGAATGCGGGTGCGTCATGCGCTCCAGTCCTCTTGCCTCTTGTGTGAGAAAACGCCCGCGCCATCGGTCGGCGCGGGCGCCAGGGGATTCAGGTCACTTGCCCTTCTTCGCGGCCGGAGCAGCGGCTGCGGGAGCGGCAGCGGGGGCGGCAGCGGGAGCCGCGCCGCCGTTGAGGGCGGCCAGGACGTCGTCGGTGATATCGACGCCGCCGAAGTAGCAGAAGCGCTTTTCGAACACGGCTTCGAGATTCTTGGACTTGGCGATCCGTGAAATCACGGCATCCACCTTGTCATCGAGGGTCTTCGAAAGTCCGCCCATCTTCTCTTCTTCGAGTTCGTAGAGGCGCTTCTGCGACTCTTCGAAAAACTTCTGAAGTTCGGAGTTGGCGTTGGCGAGCGCCTCGCGTTGAGCGCGGAGCTGCGGCTCGAGCGCCTTGGCCTCGGCCTCCTTTTTGGCGTCGCGCAGGTCCTGCATTTTCTTGGCGATCTCGACGTATTTCGCGTCGAGGTCGGAAACCTGCTTCTTGCGCGTGTCCAGATCTTTCTGAAGCTTGGCCTTCTCGCTTTCAAGGAAGGTCTTGGTCTTCTGGGTCTCGGAGTATTTCGCGAACAATTTGCCGGCATCGACGTAGCCGAAGCTGAAGGCAGCACAAGCCGAAGGCAGAGCCAGCAAAGCGGCCGCCAGTCCGAGGTGCAGGAATGTCTTCTTCATGGGGGAGGGATCTCCTTATGTATTGATTAAGCTCTGAACGTCAGAAGGAACTGCCGAAGTTGAAGTAGGTGCGGCCCTCGTCGCGGTCCGTCGCCTTGCCGTAGTCGACGGCAACGGGCCCGAGCGGGGTCTGGAGGCGGATGCCGATGCCGTAGCCGGCTTTCGCGTCGAAGTCCTTGGACAGGCGGAAGTAGTCGAGCCCCCAGGCGCTGCCGACATCGTAGAACCCGACCACGTCGAAGTTTTTCGCGATGTTCTGCCGCAACTCGAAGTTGCCGTAGAGCAGCTTCGTCCCGAGGAACTCGCGCTCGCGGTAGCCGCGGACCGTGTCGCTGCCGCCGACGGAGAACATGTCGTAGACCGGCACGAATCCTTCGCCGATCGAGGTTCGGCCGCCCACGCCCTGCACGGCGAACACGGTCTTCTTGTTGTTCGAAATCGGAATATATCTCCGGAGGGACAGAACGTATTTGGTGTACTGGTTGGCCCCGCGAAGGAGGCCGCCGGTCGTCTCGACCCAGAGCGTGTCGTGCAGGCCGCCAGACGGGCGGAAGCGATTGTCACGGGTGTCCTTGTCGAGAATCGCGCCCAGGCTCTGGAGGCGACCGTTCATGACCCCGACCGGGGCCGCGGCGAGGGTCTCGTCGGTGGGCGTCAGGTTGATGTCCTCGTCGCGGAACCGGAACGACAGGTCAACGTCGCGGCGGATGCGCCGCCCGAGGGTGATGTTGCCGCCCTTGCGCTCTTCGTCGTATTCCGTGAGAGTGTTGCCGAGATTGTAGAGGTTTCTTGTATATTTTGTATTATATAAATCGATGCCGAAGCTCCGGGGCTTGTCGTTCAGCCACGGATCGAAGTATCCGATCTCGAACGTCTGGACGCCGCCGAACTCGGTCTTCCCGTAGATACGCTTTCCCTCGCCCTTGAAGTTGTTCTGGGAAAGGTTCGCGAAGCCGACAAGGCCGTTCAGCGAGCTGTAGCCGCCGCCGACGCCCGCCCTGCCGGTCTTCTGTTCGACGACCTGGATCACGAGGACGATCTCCTCGGGGCTCTTGCCGGGAAGATGGTCGCGCTTCACTTCCTCGAAGAAGCCGAGGTTGTAGATGCGCTGCAGGTCGCGCACGATCTTGTTGTTGTCGTAGACCTGGCCGGTTTTCACGGTCAGCTCGCGGCGGACGACCTTTTCCTTGGTCTTCTTCAGGCCCTCGACGCGGATCTCCGAGAGAATGCCCTCAGTGATCTCGACGAAGATCTTCGAGCCCTTGTCCTTCACGTAGGCGTCGCTGACCTTGGAGAACAGGAAGCCCTCGCGGGCCAGCAGTTCGTTGATGTTCTGGATGTCCTGGGTCAGGAGCTTCGAGTTGAAGACCGTGCCGATGCGGCTTTCCATGGCCTTCTCGATTTTCTCGTGGGAAACCTTGGTGCAGCCCTTGATCTCGATGCTGTCGATGATCGCGTTTTCCTCAACCTTGAAGACGAGCAGCTTGCCCTTTTCGTCGTTGCGAATCTCGGCGCCGACGTAGGAGAAGTATCCCATTTCGCCGAGCCGGGCGATCTCAGCCTGGACATCGTTCTGCTCGAGGCGGTCCCCGATTTTCATCTTGATATTCAAGAGAATCGTGGATTCAGGAATCATCTTGTTGCCTTCCACCTTGAAACCGACGACGAGGTTGCTTTCGAATCCGAAAGCGGTGCCGGCCAGCAGGACGAGGCAGCAGAAAGCGCCGATCAGGAGTTTGGAAACGGTCGTGCGACTCGGGGTCATAGCACTCCTTCTATGGATAGACTAGGCTGAGCATGGGCATGATACGCACCGTTCCGGAGAATGTCAAGGAAGCGGCTCAGGATGCCGTTTTCCGTCCACATCGTCGGTGCACCGGCACGGTCATCCACATATATATCGGCTAAACATGCGCCGCATTCCAACCGCTCCGGAAAACAACGCTCCTTGTCAGGATTTTCCGCATGATTTATGCTAGATACCTGATTGTCGTGAGGAGGAATACCCGTGGCAAAATGCCCTGAATGCAATCGCGAACTTCCCCTGAGCGGGAAATGCCCGTTCTGTCAGCGCCCCGCCGCCCCCGGCGGATTTTCCTTCAAAGATCTTCTCCAGAAGCGGACGGACGGAGTTCCGCCCGTGCCGCCCTCCCAGCCGCAGGCCGGCCCGAGCGAACCGCCTCCCGTGGTTCCTGCGCCGCCTTCGCCGGCTCCGACGACCGGCGTATCAGGGAGCTCCCATCCGGGTTCACCGCTCCCGCCCTCTCCTGCCCCGACGCCGCTTTCCCCCGATCTCCCTTCATTCCCTCCTCTGCCGAGCCAACCGTCCGGTGGCTCCGTCCTCGCCGGACTTCGGGCGAAAGCCGGAGCAGGCTCACCCCTTCCGCCAGCATCGCCGCCCGTCGTCGGAGATGCAGGCCCGCACGTTCCTTCCGAACGGCCATCGCCGCTTCCGGTCGCGCCCTCAGCACCGGAGCGCGATTCCCAGGCGTTCCTGGTCCAGAGAAAAGGGGTTGCCGATGCCAAGGCGGTTCTTGGCGGGGAGCAACCGGGGCAGGATACGAGCGTGTTCAGCTCGAAGATCACCGGCCTCGGCGACGAGGAGATGGAGTGCTCGGTTCTCGCCGGTCTTCTCAACGACAGTTACATTCTCGAGGCGGCCGCCTCCAAGGGGCTGATCGCCGACCTCTTCTCGACGTCGTATTCCCGAGCGATCTGCAAGGCCATCATGGCCCTGCGCGAAGAGAATCGTGACGGTTCGCTGATCGACAAGATCATCATCAAAAACAAACTGAAGCACCAGGGCTTGTTCGATCTGCCGATGCAGAACTACCTCAACCGGGTCATCGCACAGCCCTCCCCCACCCTCGACCAGGTGCTGCATTACCTCGAACTGATGAAGGAGCAGGCGCTCAAGCGCCGGCTCAAGGAAATAGCGACCAATATACACGAGTTCATCGACAATCCCGACCCGAACAAGCCGATTGCCATCGAGCATTTCACCACGACGGTCATCGAAGACATCCGAAACGTCCAAAAGGCGAAGGCCACCAAGCGCATCAACCTGGTGAAAGAGGAGATGCGCGAGATCATCAAGGATATCGACGAGCGGGAAGTGAAGGGCGAGGTCGAGATCATCGGCTACTCGTTCGAGCCGTTCCATTACCTGAACGTCGCCGTCTCGGGCTTCCGCAAGGGATTCATGTATGCGATCGCCGGCGCGCCGCGGCGCGGCAAGACGACGTTCACGCTCGAGCTGGCAACTTCGGTCGCGACGAACTGCAAAATTCCCGTGCTGTTCTTCACATACGAGCAAACGAAGAAAAACCTGACCTACCGCCTCCTCGCGAAGGAGAGCCGACTGAACCCCGACTCCCTCCAACGCAAGAAGGTCCGCTCCGACATGATCATGGACGCGAAGTTCATGGGCGGCTGGAAGCGGATGCAGTCCTACATGGACTACTTCTACATCGTCGAGGCGACGAAGGCCGACACCATCGACCGCATCCGCACCTACGCTTACAACGTCATGCAGGACTTCAACACGCATGATCTGATGATCTTCGTCGACTACATCCAGAAGATGCCGCTCTCGCGGGCCTACATGGACGAAAAATTCAAGGTCGAGGAGATCTCGACCGAGCTGAAGGCGCTATCCATCGAGCTGAACAACCCGATCATGACGATCAGCTCGCTGTCGAAGGAAGGCTGTATGATCGACGCGACGGAAAGCCCCGAGCGCCCGACGATGTATCACTGCAAGGGGTCGGGCGACCTCGAATACGATCTCGACTGCGCGATGATCCAGGCGAAAGACTGGGGCGACACGAAGGAGCTGCACAACCAGCTCATGCACAAGGCCGAAGAGATGGGCAAAGACCCGACCCGCGTTCCGAAGGTCGACGTCGTCAACCTGTATCTCGACAAGAACCGCGACGCACCGGAAGGCATCTACTCGACCCTCCAGTATCTGTTCTTCATCGAGGACAACAAGTTCATCGAACTCGGCCCCAAATACGACGACGACCGGTTCCGGTTCAGCAAGATCGAGTCGCTCGTCAACGACCTGATCGAGCGCAACTACATCATCTTCTTCGACAAGGAAAAAGACAACGCGCTGCAGAAAGGCCGCGTCCAGATCAAGCTCAAGAACGTCTGAACCGCACTGCCGGAAACGTATCGCCCCGGAGGGCACATGAATAATTATTTTACAAGATATATAGTCAAAGCATTTTGTGCATTTCTGACGGCGGCGGGCGTTTCGGCTCTTCTCACCGGCTGTTCGGCGGGCAAGTCAGGCCTGATGCAGATCACGCCGCAGCAGTATTTCTACTCGGCCAAGGAGAAGCTCGAGACGATCAACGAGCGCGCCTACGACATTCGCGACCTCGACGAAATCATCCGGGTGCTCCAGAGCGCCGAGAAAGACGCGAAGTCGGGCGAGATCATCGACAAGTCCCGGATGTATCTCGTTCTCGCCTGCACGCTGAAGGCCCGCAAGCAGTATCAAAGCAACATCCTCAAAGGCGAATACCTGGCGAACCGCCCCGAGCCGTTCTTCGTGCTCGACGTGAAGCCCGTCCAGGAGACGTTGCGCGAGGCGAAAAAGTGGCTCAGAAGCTGCGAGGCGGGCTGGAAAACGAAGTCGCTCGATGCCGACCTGCAGTTCGTCAAAGGATATTACTACACGCAGAAGATGCTGACGCAGAAGGGCAGCGAGCACCGCGAGAGCCTCTGGACGGCGGTGAATGCGTTCAGGCGTTGCATCGGCATCGCCCCCGACTACAAGAGCGACTTCCGCCTGTTCGGGAAGGAGCTGACCCCGCGCGAGGTGCGGCTGAAGCTGATCGAGTGCCTCGCCCTGGGCGGTGAGGTCGCTGAGGCGTACGGTCTCGTCTCGGAATACACGTTCACGCCCATGCCGGCACTGACGCCGCTTTCCGCGCGCGCCGACTACGCATGGATGCACATGAAGGGCCTCGTGCTGGCCATGATGGGGCGATATGAAGAGGCGGCCGAGTTGTTGAAGCGGTTCAGGATCGTTCCGCCGCAGGATTATCCGACCGTCGAAGAGGCGCTCTGGGTGCTGGAAGGGGTATACGACCGGCTCGCCGAAACGACCGACGACGACACGTGGCGCATGGAGGCCCGGATCGTGGCGTCGATGCTGAAACAGTTGAAGGGGCCGTACGCGAAGGAAAAATACACGACAGCCGCGAACATCTTTCCCCGATGGCTGCCGGGCGATGCGACCTTTTTTGAGGCCCTGGTCCGGTTTCACAGCGGCGATTTCGACAAGGCCCGCGAAGCCCTCGTTCCCATCGCCCGCGGCGGCATGATGACAAGGGCAAACCGACTGTTCTCTCGCGTGCTGGCCCTCGAAACGGAACTGTACGCCGGCCGCAGGGTCGCAGACGATCTTCTCGAGGAATTGCTCGGCATCGCCGTGGACAGGCAGCTTTCCCCCCTGCTCAAGGAGCGCCTGGGTTACCTGCTGGCCCGGTATGTCATGGGCGAAGCCGAAGCGTTCAAACAGGGGCGGCTCGAAGGCGAGAACCAGACGTTCGTCAAGGCAATCCTCGGCCGCCCGTGGGCGCTGTCGCTCAAATACAGACGCGGCGACTGGCTGAAGCCGAACGAACTCCCCGGCGGCGAGTCCGGCTCTTCGGAAAAGGAGCGACCGGCCCCGAAAACGGAACGCGGATCCTCTCGCGAGAAGACGGCCGCTGGGAAGCGCCCCGCGCCGGAAAGCGAGCGTCTGTTCAACGCGTTTCCCGTTCGCGAATCGAAACGGGTGCCGCGCCGACGCGACTTCGCCGCGCTCGTCGCCGAGGTCTACGCGAACAGGTCCGAAGACTGGATCACCAGCGCAAACCTGAATCTGATCGCCCTTCCTCAGATGACGCTTCTCGGCGGCGGCCGCATCGTCGGCCGGGAGGAAGAGGGCAAGGGCTGGGTTTTCAAGGGCGAGGACATCGACGAACTGCGTCGGGGCGGGAGGTATCTCGCCATCTTCGAATACGCCGACTCCGACAGCGCCAAGTCCATCCAAGGCATCCTCTTCGAACCCTGATCCATCCGGTGGCTCCTGTAGGGGCGGGTTTGAAACCCGCCCCTACACCTGCTTTTATTGGGTTGCCTGGAGGAGCCAGTTGACGCGGCGCGGGGTGATCATCATGAAAAACTGCTTCACCCGCGGGTCGGTCGGATCGTTCAGAATCTTCTGTTTTTCGGCTTCGCTGAGGGTCGCGAACTTCTCGGTATACAAAATGGTCATCGAGACCTTGAACCAGACCTTCGAGTTCAGCGACAACTCCGATTCGACAAACGAGTCCGAGTTCCTGTAACTGTTGTCGAACTCGAATTTCAGGATCTGGCCGTCGTCGAACATGAACGGCCGCATATCGGAAATATCCGGATCGCTTTCCTTGATGTTCCCTTTTTTCCCGCGGTACAGGCGCCTCGAGGCCTTGTCGAAATGATAGACAACCGTTTCCTTGGCGGAGACGGGGATGTTCATGACGTTTGCGTCGTCCTGCAGCGAGGCTTCCGGCTTGTCGATGGCGTTGCGAAGTTCGTTGCGGATGCCGGACATGATGATGCGCGTCGTCTGCAGGATATCGAGTTTGTTGCGGGCGTGCATGAAGCTTTTCTGGACATTGCGGAGGATCTGGTAGATCGCGCCGCTCATCAGCATGATCATGCCGACCACGAAGAGCAGTTCGACCATCGTCATGGCGTGTCGTGCATGCCGGGCCCTGTCGTGCGGCGTTCGTCGTGTCGGCTGGATATTCTTCATCAGTAGTAGTTGTATCGCGGGTCGGTCAGGATCGTGACGAACCGCAGCGGCGGGATGTCCGTAAAGGTGCGGCCGGTCGCAGTGACGGTGATGATAATCCTCAGCAGGTAGACCGGCTTCGCGCCTTTCGGCAGGGGAACCAGCGGTTGGAGGTTACAGGCGAATTCGAGATTGAAGCCGTTCTTCGCGGCGCTTTCCCGGATTTCGACGAAGTCCTTTTCCTGGGGGAGCTTCTGGGCGCGGTCGTATCCGAGCGTCCTGGCGAGCTCGAGGGCGGAAGCCCCGAACAGCGTCGCGATAACGCGCGTGTCGGCGCGCACGATGCGGCGCTGGCCTGATTTCATCAGCGAGTAGATCGGGAGGATGCCGGCCGAGAGCAGCATGACGACGACGAGGATCTCGATCAGCGAAAAGGCGGCGCGGGTTCGTCGCAAGTCAGTCATGTTCGTATTTCCAGTCGAATTTTCCGACACCCCCGGTGACGATCTTGGCGACGAACATCTCGTCCATCAGGGTCGGCCGGTCCTTCCGCCAGATCGAATTCAGGGGGTTGTATTCTATCACGTTGGTGCCGGGGGTCCGGAAGGCGTTGTCGAGGTTGAGAGACGGCGTGACGACCTGGCCCCTGATCCTGACGCTCTTGGATCCCGAGACCACGATCGGCTCGCTCACGGAAATAAGATTCGCCTCGATATAGCACGGGTCGTTCGCCGCGGTCGAGGTGTCGATGACGATGCGGGGTGCGACGATGGTCATCATGTCCCGCTCGGGGTTGGCGTCGATGCTCGTCGCTCCGCCGCCCGCGGCGGCCGGGTAGAAGTCGCCCAGAATGACGACGGGGCCGCCGCCCATCATCGGGCTGGAGTAAATGACCCCGTGGCCACGGAACTTGAGGTTGTTCAGCTTCAGTTCCTCGGAATCGTTCAGCGCGAGAATGCCGTTCAGCTCGAGGGCCTGTCCCTTCGCTCCGGCCAGATACTGGCGCACGTCGTTGATGTATTTGAAATGGAACCGGTCATACACCGTTCCGCCGATCGAGATCGTCGTGCGGCCGCGGAAGAAATCCTCGGTGCTTCTCGGAATGAAATAAAAATCCAACAGGTATGCTTCGGAGGGGTCGGGAATGGCATGCCACAGATCCCCCTCGAAATACTGCCGAACCGGAGACTGGCTGACGATGCTGCTCAGATCGGAGCTCATCCCCGGATAGGGCTCATTCGCAAGAAACGGCACCAGATGTTTGGCGAGAGGCCCCGCATAGATTTCCTGTTTTCCGGCGATGCGCTGGATCATGTTTCCGAGGCCGGCATTGTACGGCTCGACCCCGGCGTCGCTCATGAACTTCTGGTATTTTTTCATTTCCTTGAGGCCGTCGGGAATGTCGTCCCAGTTGTCGTAGAGCGCCTGGGCATGGTCTTTCGGAACGCCGAACATGGTGAACAGCGTCAAGGCCTGCGTGGCGGTCAGGTTCGTGCCTGGTTTTATCTCCGGGGGTATGGGAATCGGGGGCGGCGAGCCGTCGGATCCCGGGTCGATGTTGATGAAGGGAAGTTCGAGTCGCTTGTTTTTCTTCGTCATGATCGACACGATGCGATAGTACATGCGCCACACCTGGCCGTAGACGAGGGTCGGCGAGATGTTTCGGGTATTGATGCGTCCGTCTTTCGGCGAAGCGGGTTTTCCCTCGAGTTCCGCCGTCCCGAAAAGGTCGAGGCCGCTGTTGGCAGGCTCGGGATACAGCCGTTCGAGAAGCAGCCGTTCGTTGGGGGATGTCGCGGCTTTCAGCCGCTGGTTCCGGTAGTTGTTGAACGAGATCATCGCGTTGCCGAAGGTCGGTTCGCCCAGCGTTTCTTTCGTATCGGTCAGGATCTTGTCTGCCCCCACGTTGATGAGGCGCACCCTGGTATCGTTGCTCCAGCCCGTCCAGAGGCCCAGAACGCCATCCTTGGTCTTTTCCTGGCCCTGAAGCTCCATGTATTTCTTGACGTAGTCCTTCATGCCGACCCATTCCCCGCCCTCCGCGCTCGGGATGACGTCGAACTTGAGGAACAGGTTTTCCTGGGCGTTCAGCGGCCGCCGTGAGTCGCCGGCGTCGGATTTCATCTCAGTCAGCAGCTTCGTGCCGTTCGTCGACTGGAGAATGATCGAGGGCGGCATGTTGGCGGTGGGGTCCTGGCCGAGGTAGACGCGCCCCGGCGGCACCTGAGCTTCATATCCATTGATGGCCAGGGCGTTTTCCCAGTAGGAGACGTTGTCGACCGCGTCGAACTTTTCCTGGCCGGGCAGAGATCGCCAGCCGTGGTCGAGCCGCAGGTTTTTTGGCTGGGCCCCGATGTCCGAGGGCGAGTTGTTGAAGAACGAGTCGCCGAACACCGTGCCGTCCTTCACGAAGAGCGTGAAGTAGTTGAACGGCGGCACGAACGTCTTCACGACGCGGATAAGGAAGGTAAGCGTCACGCGCGCCGACTTCCCGCGATAAATCACCTTGGCGTTCACCGTCAGCTCGCCCTGTTTTTCCTTCTCCTCTTTTTTGAGGTTGTACAGGGTCTTGTTGCCGGATTTCGCCTCGACGCCGTTGATGTGCTTCAGGATGATCTTGGCATCGACCAGGAAGCCGCGATCGATGGAGATGCCGTAAATCTGCTTCGCCGTCTCGCGGGTGTAGGTCGTCAATCGCGCCACTTGGGCGGCGTCGAGCGGAATCTCGTCTTCGACTTTCGTGTTGCGGGCGCGAAGAACTTTATAGAGCTGATTATTGTTGTCATCGTTATTCAACGAGTGCTTCAGGCGCGCGACGAACTCCTCGACCGCCGATTCGGCGAGGTTGAACGCGACCTCGGATTCGTAGGACACCGCCGAAGAGAAATCCTCCGAGCCGGTGAAATACGTGATGGAAAACCCGAGAATGAACAGGACGGTCAATGCCGTCAGGGCCATGAGGAATACCGAGCCGCGGCGGTCAGTTCGCGTCATAACGGCCCCCTGCCCGATCGATGCTCATCTTGATGATCTCCGCGTTCGCCGTGCCGTCTTCGAAGGCGGCGCGGAACCGCGGATCTTTCTGCACGTCCTCCATGCTTTTCAGCATCTGGTTCATGGCTTCTTTTCTGCGATTCACATCGTTCATGCGATGGAAAATCATGGCTTTGAGATAACTCGTCCGCATCGTCACGTTCGGATCCCGGGGGTTGTCGCGCTCGATCCGGTCGACCTCGCGAAGCGCCCCCTCATGGTTTCCGCCTTTCATCATGGCGGAGATCCGTTCCAGATCGGCCACGATCTTCTCCTCACGCTTTCTGGCCTCGATGACGGCGGGAGGCTCCGCGGAGACAGAACGAAGCGTCGGGGTCTGGCGAGAGCCATTCCCCGATGCGGAGCCTCTGGAAGGTTCGGCTCGGTCCCGGGCCTGCTTCGTAGTTGCCCGGTCAGAGGGTCGTCCCGCGAAGCGGCAACCGGCAGTGCCCGCCGCGAGGAGGCACAGCCAGACCAGGCAGACAGCCGCGAGTCGCCGGGAAGGCGCGGCGGCGGATGGTGCGATGCAATGCATGTATCTTGTTACTGTACCCGATTCACATGGGGAAGTCAACGATACGCGCCTTGACAAGCCGTCTCACCTCTGGATATCATCTCCGCATGAATATGACAGCCATGCTCCGGGCTTCTGCCCTCCCCGTTTGCCGCACGCTTCTCCCGCTGGTCGCCGCCGTCCTCCTCGTGACGGGGCCTGCCCCGTCCGCGCACGCGAAGGAGAAGAAGAAAAAGACCGCCGAAGCGGCGGCTCCGTCGTCGCACCGGTTCTTTGCCTTCGACGACGCACCCTACTACACGTCCCCCGACAAACGCATCGGCGTGAAGCTGCTCATCGACTCGGCGAAGGTCGGGCCGACCCTCACCGCGCTCCAGCACCTGACCATGCTGCCGACCGCGGCCATCAAGAGTCACCGGCACGTGTACGTGACCGAGGCCGTGTACGTTCTCAAAGGCAACCTCACGCTCCGCATCGATAAGGAAGTCAAGGTCATGGGACCCAACTCGGTCGCGTATATTCCCCCGCAGACGTTTCATGAATACCTGAACGACTCGGGTGACGTGGTCGAGTTCCTCCAGTATTACTCCCCCGCGGGTCCCGAAGAGGAGTACCGAAACTGGGAACGGCCAGACGCCCCGAAGAAAGTCGCCCAGGCGGCCGCCGCCGAACCCACAACCCCGGCCGCGATCGTCCGCCCTCCGCTCCCGCCCGTCCCCGGAAGCCCCCGGCCGCTCCTCGGCGCGGTCCATGACGAATCCCAGGCCGAAACAGCCGCTCCGCCCACAGCTCCGACGGCGTCTCCGGACACCATCAAGGCCGTCCCCGCCAAGCCCGGCAAGCTCGAGTTCAGGCTCAAGCAGGCGACCGGCTCCGTGAAGCTCGAGACACCGGTAAAGCCGGCGACGAAGGCTTCGAAGTAAGCATCGTGAGTCTTACCGACCGCCCCCGCTCGTATTTCAGCCCGGGTCTCCTCGATGAATCGATCGAGGAAAACCGGAAGAAGCTTGCGGCCGATCACGGCAACCACCTCATCAGGCATGGTCTTGCCAACTCGCTGCTGAAAGCAGGCCGCGTCGAGGAAGCGCTGGCGGAGTACAAGCTGTGCGTCGAACAGAACCCTTCCCCCGAATACCTAATGAACTACGGAAAGTGCCTGCTGAACGCCGGCCGGTATGAAGACGCCGTCGCGACATTCCAGCGGGTGATCCAGGCGAATCTGCGCTGGCCCGACGCGTATTTTCACCTTGGACGGGCGTACCGCGGCCTCGGAGATCTCGCGAAGTCGGCCGAAATGCTGCGGGAAGCTGTTTCCCTGCATCCGAAATATCGCGAGGCCATCAACGAGCTCGCCCAGATTCTCGAGGAGCAGGGCCATCGCGAGGAGGCCCTCGTCGAATACAAGAAAGTGATCGCCCTGTTCTTCGGCGAATACCAGTTCGAGGACACCGACGCCTACGATTATGAGTTGTCCGTTCTTTTCGACAGTCCGGAACTGGTCGAAGAATCGATCCGCCAACTCAGGCAGTTCGTCCAGAAGTATCCGGGATACGCGGACGGGCATTACAAGCTTGGCCAGGCGCTCGAGGCGAAGGGCCTGGCGAACGAGGCGATGCTCGCCTTCCGGCGAGCCCTCGAGATCAACCCCCGGTATGAGAGTGCCCGGCGACGGTTCTGGAAACGCTCTTGAATGATCGGCACGCCGGGGCCGCGCACGTATAGCATTCGATATACTGGAGTATCATGACGATGCAGGCCAAGGCTCAAACGGCGCCTCGGAAGCGGCTCGGCGATACGCTCGTCGAGGCGGGCCTGATATCGGCCGACCAGCTGAAAGAAGCGCTGCAGAAGCAGAAAGCCCTCGGTCTGCGGCTCGGAAAGGTGCTCGTTCTACTCGGCATGGCGACCGAGGAGAGCATCGCCGTCACCCTCGCCCGGCAGATGAACATCCCGTTCCTCGACCTGAACTCGCTGACCATCCGCCCCGAAGTCCTGACGACAATCCCCGAAGGCATCGTGCGCAGTCACACGCTGCTCCCGATCTCGCTCGAGGGAAACCGCCTGCAGGTCTCAATGTCCGACCCGCTGGACGTCTTCATCATCGACGAGATCAACTACCAGACCGGGTATGAGATCGTCGTCGGCATCAGCCCCGAGTCGCAGCTCGAGGCGGCGATCCGGCACTATTACGGCACGAGCGAAACGCTTCAGGCAGCCGTCGACACCCTCGCGGCCGAGAGGCGCGACGAGGTGAAGCGTCTCGACGAAAGTTTCTTCACGACGTTCGACATCGGCGAGGGCGACCAGGCGGCGGCGCCGATCATCAACCTCGTCAATACCGTCATCCAGCAGGCAATCGCCGACCGGGCGAGCGACATCCATATCGAGCCCGACGAAGAGGTGATCCGGGTCCGGTATCGGCTCGACGGCATCCTGAACGAGCTGATGAAGGCGCCGAAGTCGATCCAGAACGAACTGATCTCGCGTCTCAAACTGATGGCCCAAATGGACATCTCCGAAAAACGCCTTCCCCAGGACGGCCGCATCAAGGTCAAGGTGAAGGACTCCTCGATCGATCTGCGCGTCTCGGCGCTTCCGACGGTTTTCGGCGAAAAAATAGTTATTCGTATATTAGACAAGAGCCGGATGCAGCTCACGCTCGACCAGGTCGGCTTCGACGAAGAACTGCTCGAGCAGTTCAAGGCGATCTCGCTCTCGCCGAACGGCATCTTCCTGATGACCGGCCCGACCGGCTCGGGCAAGACCTCGACGCTGTACGCCGCGATCAACTTCATCCGGAACGGCCAGGTCAACATCACGACCGTCGAGGACCCCGTCGAGTATCTGATCCCGAGCATCAACCAGGTGCAGGTGCGACCGGACATCGGCCTCACGTTCGCCCGCACGCTCCGGTCGATCCTGCGCCAGGACCCGAACGTGATTCTCATCGGCGAAATCCGCGACTTCGAGACCGCCCAGATCGCAATCGAGTCGGCCCTGACCGGCCACCTCGTCTTCTCGACGCTGCACACGAACGATGCCGCGTCGGCCGTGACCCGCCTGATCGAGATGGGCGTCGAGCCGTATCTGGTCGCCTCGGCCGTCATTGGGGTCGGGGCGCAACGGCTCGTGCGGCGCATCTGCCCATCCTGCCGCGTTTCGTATCTGCCCGACGCCGCCGCGAAGGCGCTGTTCGCCGGCAGTTCCGTCGCCCCCGAGTCGCTCACGCGCGGCACGGGCTGCCTGACCTGCCGTCGCACCGGCTACGTCGGCCGCACGGCGATCCACGAGATCATGACACTGAACGACGAGATTCACGCGCTCATCCTGAACTCGTCGCCGGCCCGCACGATCCGCAAGGCCGCCGTCGCCTCCGGCATGCGCACGATGCGCGAGGACGGGCTTCGCAAGGTGGTGCGCGGCGTCACGACCGTCGACGAGGTGATGCGCCTGACCCGACGCGAGGAAGGCGAGCTTCCGCCGGTCACCGGGCGATGAGTCAGCGCAGATTCACCTACCAGGCGCTCGACGCTCGCGGGAAACAGTTCAACGGCGTCATGGAGGCGACCACCCAGGAGGAAGTCGGCTCCTGGCTGTCCGACCGCCAGTATTACGTGCTCGACATCGCCGAGGCGCCGATAGCCACGCTCGTCGCCGAGGCGGAACGCGCGACGCTCTCGGTCTCGCAGGCTGACATGAACTACTTCCTCATGCAGCTCTCGAGCCTTCTCAACGCGGGCTGCCCGCTGCTCCAAAGCCTGCAGGCCCTCCACCGCCAGCTCCCGACGGGGCCGCTCAAGGCTCTCCTGCAAGACATCAAGGAGAAAATCGAGTCGGGAAAATCCTTCTCCGACGCCCTGAAACTGCATCCGCGGGTGTTCTCGACGCTGTTCATCACGATGGTCGAGGTGGGCGAGGTCGGCGGCATTCTCGACGAAGTGCTCGAGCGATACGCGCAGATGTACGACTCGATGTTCCGGATCCGGGCGAAAGTGCGCAACGCAATGATTTACCCGGCCATCCTCCTCACGATGACGCTCCTCGTCGGCTGGGCGCTGCTGGTGAAGGTGTTCCCGATGTTCATCGAGCAGGTCACCCGGCAGGGGCAGGTTCTCCCTCTTCCGACACAGATCGTCATCATCCTGTCGAACTTCCTGAGCGGCAACTCTCTTTATATACTTATTGGATTTATATTATTCATATTTTTATACCGGCAGATCGGCCGGACTGCGGCGGGCGGGCGGTATCTGAGTTCCCTGACGCTCGCCATTCCGCTCGCCGGGAGTCTCGCCCGGCAGTTCCAGCTTGCCCTGTTCGCCAGAACGCTCGGCACGCTTCTCAAGTGCGGCGTTCCGATTCTCACATCGTTGGGGGCCGTGGAGAAGATCCTGACGAACCCCCTCTACCAACTCGCGCTCGCCGAGATCAAGGCGGGGGTCGCGCGGGGCGAGTCGGTCTCGGCCGGCATGGGAAAGCGGCGCGACCTGTTTCCCGACAGCCTCGTCCTGATGGCAGACGTCGGCGAGCGCGGCGGCAACATCGGCGCAATGCTCGAGAAAGCCGGCTTGATGTTCGAACGGAATCTCGAATCGACGATCGAGGCGCTCGTCGCGCTGATCCAGCCCTTTCTCGTCGTTTTTCTGGCGCTGTTCGTGGTTCTGCTGGTTCTGGCAATGTATATGCCGATGTTTGACATCATCAAGATGGTGCGTTAGACTTCCTGCTGTACGCAGGTTCAGCCTGCCGACGCATCCTGGGAGGCTCTTCATGACTCGGAACGGATTCACGCTCGTCGAACTGCTGATCGTCGTGCTCGTCATCGGCATTCTCGTTGCAATCGCCATTCCCCGCTATCAGAGCATCGCCGCGGTCGCCCGCGCGAAGTCGTGTCTTTCGAACCAGAAATCGATCGAAAGCCTGATCTCGCTCTGGGAAGCCAAGAACTTCGAACTCGACTCGGGCCGGAACCGCTACGCCTGGGTCGACCGTTCCGGCAACCTCCGCTGGAAGTATTCGAACGCGCTGCTGCAGCTCAACGACATCGCGAAGGACACCAAGCTGTTCATCTGCCCCGAAGCGGCGAACCGCTGGGGATATGCCTGGCCGGGTTCGAGCTACCGGTTCTATAACACCGACAATACGGGCCTCTGGATCATCGGCTCCACCGGCAGCATGGGCGGGCGAGGCGTCGTCTGCGCCCTCCGCCTTGGGCCGCGCTGGATCGGCATGAACGGGCAGATGGGCCCCGACGGCTCGAAGGACAGCGCTCACCACTACTGGTAAGCCGACCGACCGGCCGCCGGAGAAAGGCACGAAGCGATGCCGAACGGCGTTCGAGGTATCGGGGCGAGAGCGGCCTTCACGCTCCTGGAGGTTCTGATCGTCCTGCTGACACTCGGCATCCTGACCGGAGCCGGCATCCGATTTTATGCGTCGTTGACGCGCGACACCCGCATGCGAACCGCCACTGATCATCTGAATGCTTTCGTTGCAGCCTGCCGGCGGCGGGCGTGCGAACGCGGGCTTCCCGTGCGGCTTTCCGGCGACGGACGCCGGATATCGGCCGTCGATGCGCCGGGGCTCGCGTTCGACGGTACGGGCTGGACAGACGATTCGAAGCGCCTGCTGGGCGGCCTGACGTTCGACGGGAACCGCGTCATCGATGCCGGAGGCCACCCGATCGCATCGCTTTCTCTCGCGTTCGAACTTCCCGGCGGCGGCCTGCAGCCGGTGACGGTGGAGCTGCCGGCGTCGAACCGGTCAGTCCAGGCGGCCCCATGACGAAAACGAACGGATTTTCCCTGCCGGAGATCCTGCTGGCTCTCCTGGTGATGTCGGGCGCCCTCGTGAGCCTGATGGGCGGCCTTCGCGGCGCGGAGGCGCTCGAGCGCCGGGCCGCGTTCGAAGAACGCGCCGCGGCGTATGCCGAACGCGAGATCGAGCTTCTGAAGAACGATCTGCAGGCCGGACTCCGTCCGGGCGGCCCGGCGCACAGCCGCGGCCGGTTCCGCCTGCCGGGCGGCTGGAAAACCAGCCTGGCCTGGACGCCCCAGCCAGGCGAGCCGAGCATCAGGCTCGCCTGCACGGTCGAATCGGGGGACAACCGCCTGGCGGTCGAATCCTTTCTCTTCCTTCCGGAAAGCGGGAGGGCCGTCCGATGAGCGTCACGCGGGGGTTCACCCTGGTCGAAGTGCTCGTTTCGATGCTCATCATGGGGTTGACGACCACGGGCCTGCTCCAGTTGCTGGATTACGGAGGCAGGCAGTATACCGAGATCGCGCGGGGCTGGAAACAGCGGGAAGGTCTTTCCGCCCTCAGGCGCGCCTGCAGACAGGCCGTTGCGGCGGGGAACGCATCCGCTCTTTCCCCTTCATTCGGCGAGAGCGTCCTCGGGAGCATCGATACGCGGCTCCGCCTGGCGGGTCTCACCGTTCGGCCCTGCGCGCCTCGCGCATGGTTTGTCCAGGTGCGGCTCTTCGACGATGCGAACCGGAACGGCCGCGAAGACGACGGGGAAGCCCAGCCGCTGACAACCTGGTGTTTCTGCGAACGGGGGGATCCGTCATGATCGCAACTCGCCGCGGCTTTGTCCTGTATATCGCGTTCGTCGTGTCATCGGTCCTGCTTTTTCTCGTCCTGGGCAGTCAGGATATCGTCCGCCTCGGCCTCGACATGGGACGTTCGGCCGCCCTCGAAACGGTTGGTTTCCACGCAGCGGACGGAGGGCTCGAACGAGGCCTGGCACGTCTCTCTGCGCGGCCGGCCCCGTTCCGGTTCGCGTATCGGGCGAAGCTCGGCGAGTATCGGACGGTCGAGGTGGAAGTCGCCGCGACACGCACGGCGAAGGGCCGCTTCAACCTGGACTCCGCGGCAACGGTGCGGGACGGCGGCCGCGAAGTCGCGCACAGACGCCTTTCACGGCGCGACGTGTCACGGCAGGGCGGCAGGCTGAGCCGCGGCCGTTTTGAGGAGGCCTCATGAAGAGACATCGCCCCGACGGGCTGTATGCGGCGTTCGACCTGGGCACCTTCTCGGTGAAGGCCGCCGTCGTCGAGCGCCGGCAGGGGCGCGACACCCTTCTCGTCATTGACGAGGAGCGGCTCCGCCCGCAGACGGAGTTCGCGGGCGAGGCCGCCTTCAGGGACCACCTGGTCCAGGCAATCCGCTCGCTCGCCGCGCGCCTCCCCGTCAAGGACTGCATCGAGATCGCCGGGATGTTCAACAGCCGCGAACTGCAGACCAAGATCGCGGAGCTCCCGGCGCAGGTTCAGCTCGATCAGGTCGAAGGCATCCTCCAGTTCGAGAGCCGCAAGCTGCTTTCCCCGAACTTCAAGCAGGAACCGTTCATTTTCGGGTACAGGATTTTGCGGGACGCTCCGCCAACCGTTCTCCTGACCTGCGTTCCCCAGTCCCTTCTGGTGAAATTCGCGGAGGTGTTCGAGGCTGCCGGCGTCCCCCTGAGCGGCGCCTACAGCGAGGTTTTCGCCTCCTTCGCCCTGCGGGGCCTCGAAGAGGCGGGTGCGATTCCGACGCTAGCCTTCGCGAACGTCGGTCACATCAGCACGCACCTTACGATCTTCGCGGCGGGCGAGCTCAAATTCTACCGGCATATCCCGGCCGGCATGAGCGAGATCCAGACGATGGCGGCGGCGCAGGACCTCGACGTCTACTACCAGAAGATCCGCTTCAGCTTCGATTACTTCCGGGCCGTCAGCAAGCTCGGCCAGATCGATGAAATCAGGTTTTTCGGCGGGGGCACCGCTCAGGGCGAGTTTCTGGACCACGCCCGGGAGTATTTCGCCCCGACCCGCACCTCGTTGCCCGACCTGTCGTCACGCCTCGACATCACGCCCGTCATGAAGTCCGGCGGCGAGCAGGGAAAGCAGCTGCTCCCCCATGTTCCGGCCATCGGCACCCTCCTCGCCCATCTCGACCGGGAAGGCGCTTCCGGCGATCTGCTCGGCAGACTGCTGGAACGCAGACGCGAAGCTTCGTTCGCCCGCCTGACGACCGCGATCCCCCTGTTCGGAGGCGGCATCGGCCTGGCTCTGATCCTCGCCGCCACTCTGTTCCTGCGCTCAGGCGCTTCGGCTGAACTCGCCGAAGCGAGGCACAAAACGGGCATCGTCCGGGCGACGGTCGATCAACTGCGCCTCAAACAGGCCGGCTCGCGCACCGCCGCCGGCGCCCTGGCCGACAGGATGTCGCCGACCGAGCGTCACGCCCTCAACCCCCTGCTGACCTCACACCCGACGCCCGCAGAACTTCTGTTCCGCATCGCACGTTCCCGCACGGACGGCATCATGCTCAATCGCATTCGTCTCACGAGCATGACAAACTCCTCACAGGAGGAAACCGAAGAGGAAACGCCGTTGCCGCCAGGGGATGAAATCAACTCTTCCGCCGAATCCGGCGCCGTTTCTCCGCCAATTCAGCCGCAGTCCGCGCTCGCCGGTTCCGGCCAGGCCCCGGATCAGGAACCGAACGAAGAGCTCCGCGGCCGTCTCCTCGAAATCCGCGGTACATGCGGGACGCCGGAGTCTCTCGCCGGCTTCTCCGCCTCTTTGATCCGCAACGGCGCCCTCTCCCGGATCAGAAGCATCAAATCGAAATTCACCAGAAGCGGCGATGACCGGTCGAAATTCGTTCTGAAGGGAGAACTGCCGTGAAACAGCTCGCTTATTCGACGGCGGCAACCCTCGCCTGCCTCCTCCTGGCAGTCTTCGTCGCCCACCGGGTTCTCGTCGCCCCCCTCTCCGCCGACATTTCGGGCGAAAAGGCCATTCTGGCGAGTCTCCAGGAAGAACAGGGGCAGCTCGAAGAAGACCTGAAGCGGCTTTCCGAAAAGGTGAAGGATCAGCTCAAGATCGGCCCTCCCGGTCGAGTCATGAACCCGGGCGAAGAAAGCCTCTTGCTCGGCGGGGTGCTGGCCGTCGCATCGGCGACCGACGTCGTCGTCCAGGGCTTCGAACTCCATCCGCCGTTCCGGGCGAAGGGTGAAGCCGGTTCGCAGAACGCAGCCGCCCGAGCCGCTCCAATGCAACCGCCCGAACTGCCCCAACTGGACGAGAACGGAATGCCGGTCGGCGCCGAAACCGACGAGGGCGACGAGGAGTGGCCCGGCGTCGAAGTCCTTCCCGTATCGTTGAAGCTGAAGGCGACCTATCCGTCGTTCGGCCGTTTTTTCGACCTGCTGAAGAAGAAGCTCCCGCTCTGGGGAGTACAGACCATGAACCTCGATCTCGACGGGTCCGGAATCGTCCGCGGCGACCTGCGGCTGACGTTTCCCACGCTCGGATCACACGATGCCGGCGCGACGCGCCGTGCGAATTCAGGCCGGTAACGGCCGAGTGCCCACACGGAGATGACACCATGGAACTAGGGAAAGAATCATGGAAATGGGGTCTGGTGCTGATCCTTCTGGCGGTCTTTCTGGTGATCGGCCATCAGGCGTACGTCGCCGTCACCAGCCAGGAGGATTACCCGCCGCCCGATGATTACAAACAGGGCGATTCGTATGACATCGAGCGCAATCCCGGCCCAGGAGCCGGCCAGCCGGTCAGCCTGCCGGAGTCGGCCGCTTTTGCGACGGAGGCCGTCGCCATTCCCGAACCTTCCGCAACGGGCACGGAGACGGAGGAAACCATGCCTACCGAACTACCGTCCAGCATGCCCGATTCGTTCCAGAATATCGGCGGCGAAAGCCACCCGTCTCCCGACTGGAGCGACGTCAAGGATCCGTCGCAGCAATAGGAGCCTCGGATGCCCCGATTCTTCGCGTCGAACGCCCTTCTGCCGGCATTATTCGCATGCGCGGCGGTTGCCGCGGAAGGCGGCGAACTGACGAGCTCCCTGAGAACGGCTTCGGAACTGTACAGAACCGGCAGGACCGATGCGGCACGGGAGGAGGCGCTCTCGTTCCAGCGGTATTTTCCCGACAACGTGGAAGCTCTCGTCCTTCTGGGGCTCATCGAGTTCGAGGCGGGCAGATACTCCGATTCGAAGCAGTGGTTCCGATCGGCCTCGCTCAAAGCGCCGCGACATCCCGTCGTGCGGCGGTACAGGAAACTTCTTGACGAGCTCGAGTACCGGAACGGGCCGTTCGATATCTTTCCCCTCCCGCTTCCAGGCCATGACGAGGGGGAAACCGCAAAACGGTTCAGGAAGGCCTGGTTCGGCCCAGTCCCGGCGGCATCCGTCGGCGAAATCCGCCCGCCGGGGCTCGAACCGGTCCTCAGCAGGGATCCGCTCTGGGTTTCCGAGACGGCCGCCCCGCAGGAGCTTCCCGGAGGAGGCTCATCGGGCGAAGAATATGAAACCGCCGGCGGAGCGGCGCTGAAAGAGGCGTTCTATTTGAAGTCATATATCATGTATTCCCAGGCGGTGGCGCGTCAGCCGGACCATGGCCCCTCTCGTCTCGGACTCGCCCGCGCGGCTATCCAGATGGGAAAATTCGGCGAAGCTCTCGACGTCCTGTCACCGTTGCTTTCGATCGGCGCACCATCGGAATCGGCGGCGGAAGCGCGCGCCCTGGCCGCAATGGCTCAAAGCCTCATCGATTCAGGCGGTCATTCCCACTGAGGCTCTCCGCGGGCCTTCGGCTTGCCCGCGAGGATCACGATCTCGACGCGCCTGTTGTTCTCGCGGCCCTCCTCGGTGATGCCGTCCGTTTCGGGCCGCGAATCGGCGAATCCCTGTGCGGAAAAGCGGCCGGGTTCGAGTCCCTTCTTTTCGGTGAAAAATCTCAGCACCGAGCACGCGCGCGCCGACGACAGTTCCCAGTTGCTCGGATATACGGAGCTTTTTGCGGGCCGGTCATCGCAATGACTGTCGATCCGGACGAAATGTTTCGATTCGCCGATAACCGTCGCAAGGGCCCCGAGAATCTGTTCCCCTTCCGGTTTCAGCGAGGCCGTTCCACCCTGAAAGATCGCCTTGGCGGGCATGCGGATTTTCACGCCGTCGCTTTCACTCGCAACGAGCACCTGATCGCGCATGTTCAGGCCCTGGATCTGCGTTTTCAACCGCCTCACGATGCGCGGAATCTCGGAGACGTTCCGGGGATTGGGCAGGAGAAGAACGCCTTTGCCACCCGAAACGAGCCATTGATACACCCCCTGGTTCCGCGGAGTGCCCATCGGCTGTTCGAATGCCGACGAGAGGGCCTGCGACTTCTGCTTGTTCGCCTTTTTCATGCCGAACGTCGTGAACATCAGGAGCATCACGAAAAAGCAGAGCATGTTGGTGAGCAGGTCGCTGTAGGTGAGGCACCAGAGCGGCGCCGTCGGGCCGGTGGATCTTCGGGTGACCACCCTATTTCGACTCCCCGGCAGCCGAGGTCGGGCTTCCAAGAAGATGCCGGGAGTGGCCCGGCAGTAGCGCCAGCAGGCGTTCCCGCACGATGCGCGGGTGAGCGCCGGTCGCGATCATCAGGCACCCTCGCAGGATGAGTTCCCCGTAGAGCTGTTCGCTGTTGCTGCGTTCCTCGATCTTCCGGCCCCAAGGGAGAAGGAACATGTTGGCGGCGAGAGCTCCGTACAGCGTGGTCAGAAGGGCGAGAGCCATCGACGAGCCGATCGTCGAGGGATCATCCATGTTCCGAAGAAGCGTGACGAGGCCGAGGATCGTGCCGATCAGACCGAACGAGGGAACAATGCTGGCGTAGAAATCGATCGACGACTTCACGTCGGCATGCCGCATGGCCCGGGAATGGATCTCGGCCGTCATGACGTCCTCGATGACCTTCGCGTCGATCCCGTCGACGGCCATCTGGAGCCCGCGCTGCAGAAAGGGGTTTTCGATCTCGATGAGCTTCTTGTCGAGCGAGAGAACGCCGTTTCTCCTGGCGAGATCCGAGAGGGAAAGGATCTCCCCGACGATCTTCTGATATTCGAAATCGGCAGGCATTCGGTATGCCTGCCGGATCTGGCCGAACAGAGTCACGATTCGTTCCCGGCTGTAGGCGATCCAGATGGTTCCGAGAGATCCGCCGAACACGACAAGCACGGACGGAAAATCGAGGAAAGTCATCACGTCGCCGCCGCCCAGTTTGAGGCCTGTCAGCAGGCTCGAAACGGCGAGCAGGGTTCCGAAGATCGTTATCTTGTCCACGGGCGGAGCTCCTGGAATGTTCTGGGGGCGGGGGGCCGGGATCAACCTCTCAGGTCGAACTTGAACACCAGCTCGCTCAGGCCGCCTCCGACGACCTTGAACTCGTCGACGGCGATGTTGAACTTGTACGGTGCCACTTCGGCAATGCCGAGAACCTGTCCGCGCTTCAGTTTCTTCGCATCGAGCTTGGTCGCGGGGATCTGGAGATCTCGGACGACCTTGTCGCCTTCCATCAGCTTGATGCCGAACCCGATGTGCTTCAAACGGCCGTTCTCATCGTCGATGACGTCCCACGACTCCTTGTAGGAAACTTTCAGCCAGTACCGGTGACCGTTGAGAACGAGCGGCTTGTCGCGCAGAAACTCTTCCTCCTGCGGATGAGGGCTATAGTTGAGCATGCGGACGTAGGAGAACAGGTTGTCCGATTTTTTCACAGTCGCCATCGCCGTCGCCGCTTTCACGCGGCTCTCCGGCTGTTTTGCGGTTTTCTTCGCGGGCTGCGTCCGCGCCGCCGTTGCCGCCGCGACTGCTCCGCCCGGTTTCACCGGGGTGACGGCGATCGGGGCGTTCGTGCTCGGCAGCTCGACCGGCGGAGGAACAAGCGCGAGACTTCCCGGAACGGCTGGCGGCGCGGCGGGGCGGGCGGGCTGCGCGGTTGACGCACGCTGGTAGCCCGGAACGGCGCTCTTCACCCGCGTCGTGGCAGCCGCCTGCGGCATGGTCGAAGCGGCCCAGGAGAGACTTCCCATGATGAGGATCCCCGATCCGATAAAGAACACTTTTTTCTTGTCCACCATAGAATTCATTCCTCCAGTAATACTCTTGTCAGCCGCTCGCGCCATCAGTTGTTTCGGGCGCCGCCGTTGATCCAGTTAGAGAGGAGCCCCTGATCGGCGGTCGAGAGAGCCGACCGGTTCTTGGGCATACGGGGGGTTTCGATTCCCTTGATGCGCTTGATGAGTTTGCTGCTCTGCGCATCATACGGGTAAATAACGGCACCATATCTGGAGCCCTTCATCAGGCTGGTGTAGCTGTTCAGCCGAAGGCCGGCGGCCGCCGTGCTGTCGTCGTGACAGCCGACGATCGAGCAGTTCACCATCAGAATCGGCAGAACGTTGCGTGAAAAGCTTCCGCCCATCGAAACCAGCGTCAGATTGGTCGTCGCGGTCAGGCCGTTGTCGACGGTGACCGTGATGGAATTGGAGTTGTAATCGGTGGCGTTCGCCGTGACCGTATACACCCCCGGCTGGACGTCAGGAATGGTGAAATTGCCGTTGATATCCGTCTTGACCGTCGTGGTCGACGGCGACGTCATAACGGATGCGGCCGAGATACCAATCCCCGTCTGGGAATCGACGATCGTTCCCGTGATACTTCCGCGCAATGAGGTACTCGTTCCGCAGCCGGCGGCGGTGAGCAGTGCAACACCCAGCACCAGAGCCAGGAACACCTGATATCGTTTCAACATAGAACCCCCACTCCTTCCGTGGTGTGAATCCATACGGTTTCTCATCGGCACATTTCACGGGGAAGTTAAGCGGAACTTAGGTACATTTCCCGACCCATGGTATAATTCCTCCATGACCCGGATTGCCACATATCGATCGATCGGGCCGCGCAGGCGCGGCGAAAGCCTCCTGGAGCTCCTCCTTGCGGCGTGCCTGATGACGGTCGCACTCGTTCCGCTGGTTCAGCTGTATCGCATCTCGCGGGCCCCGGAACGGAAGTCCGAGATGGAATTCACCGCAACGCTCCTGGCCCGGCACGTCATCGAGCGCATCGTCGCCCTTCGACATGCCGACCCGGCCTATCTCCCCGGCATGACTCCGGAAGAGCCGATTGTCTCGACGACCGACGGTTTCCAGGCGGTTTCCGAGCACTTCAAGGGCCTGTTCGGGCGGGAAAACGGTCTCGAAAAGGCAGACAACACCGACCTGTTCAACGCTCTCGAACCGTTTCGGTGCCGCATCGACACCTACTACCTCGACGGCGGCTATTACAAGGTCATCGTCTACATCCAGTATGATGAAAGCGGACGCACGAAGCGGGTCTTCCTGGAACGCCTGTTGCCGGCTCCGACCTCCCTCCAGGAGGACACCCCATGAACATGCGTCGCGGTATCGGCTCGCTGGAAATCTTTCTCCTGGCCATTTTCATGGTCATGATGGGCTCGACCCTCGTGATGGTCTGGCAGTTCTCCCGCATCTCCGTGCCCAACGCCCAGCCCGGAAAGGATCTCGTCACGGCGTATGAGCATGCCGTGGATCTGCTGGCGAACGATGCCCGAAGAGCACGGGCGATGATCGCCGGCCGCGAGCTCCTGCGCCTCGAGTCCGACGCAGAAAGCATCGAATGGAGCTTTTCGGGCGGAAACCTCAGGCGCGCGGCCGGTTCCGCCGCTCCGGAAACCGTCGTCAGCGGCATCCGCGAAGGAGGCTTCACCACTGCCACCCCGACCCCGGGCCTGTTTTCGATCTGGATGGTCCCGGCCGACGTCTCAGCCATGCCGCTGTTCACATCGTTTGCTTTGCGGGGGAACGGCCTATGATGTCGACTCGTTCCGGCGTCACGCTGTACATGATCCTCGCGATGGTACTCGGGCTCGTGATCATCGGCACGACGTTCGCCCTCAACGCGATGCGGAAAATTCTGCCGCCGCCGTTCCTGCTCGAACAGAAGGCCGATTACCAGATGGAATCGGCGTTCGTGTTCTGCCTGTCGCGCCTGAACGATCTGAAGGCGGCATCGGACGAACCTCTCGTCCGCCAGGAAATCGCTCCCGGAGCATGGCTGACGGTTACCGCAAAGCCGGCAGGAAACGACGAATGGATTCTCGACGCCCGGGTCAAGGCGGAATCGTGGACCCGCACGCTTTCGGCCCGCGCCGTCAGGACACCCGCGGTCTCTCGCCCCCCTCAGGCGGCTGAGAACCCTGTTGCCGTTCCCACGGCTTCGGAAACCGGGGAAACGGCCACTCCGGTGTCCCCGACATCCCACGGGGCCCCTGCCAGCCGCTGGAGGATCTTTTTCCTGCCTCCCGGCGAAGGCGCAACCCCGCCCCCCGGGGAAAGGGCGAATCCCTGAATCCGCTGTCCGTGCCCGGGAAGATGCCCCCCCGGGCGGGAGTCGTGATGATTCTCGTGATCGTGTTCGGAAGCGTGCTGCTTCTCCTCGGCATCACGCTTCATCAGTATGCCGTCCGGCAGGAGGCAAACATCCACCACATCACCTCCGGCGAGGTCGCGCATTTTCTCGCCGAGTCCGGTCTGAGCGTTTCCATCCGTTCGGTCAGAAACGCCCTCAAGGCCGCCGGAATCGACGGCGACGCCGGGAGCCTCGAGTTGCATCGCCTCCTGACCCGTCCCGGGCCGCTCGCCGACACCTCTCTCATGTCGCTTCTCAAGGACACCTGGAACGAGGATCTCCGGGGTTTCGCCGCGGAGGTCGACCGGTCCGCGAAGATCGGCGTCGAGGTCTGGTTGCGTGAGTTCGTTCCGACCGAGACGGACCCGGCCGTCTGGGCAGACCCGTGCGCGAAAGCGGGATACCTGTCGATCGAATCCACCGGGGAGTACAAGGGGGTCAGACGAACCCTCGCCGTGAAGCGCCTCGTACATGTATCGAACATCCTTCCCCCGGTGGTCTCGAAATTCACTCTTCACGTCGCCGACGCCGCGCGCGGGAACGAGGGCAGATATAATATCATACGAAATGATTATGCTGGAGGCATCACCGACGGCCCGAAGCCCCTCATATGCCTCAACCACGACACGCCCGAATCGCCACTCGAACCGAAAGCTCTCGCCGAGGCCCTGTCGGCGAACGCCCCGCCCGACGTCTGGAAACATCGTGGCTGGATCTTCCTGGGCGGCCGCCGCGTGCGCCTGCAGATCACCTCCGGCGCCGGCGCGATGGGCGAGATTTTCCACTTCTACGACGTCAGCAACGTGAACATGTTCCAGGCCGTCCGATTCCGCACGCCGGCAGCACAGCTTCCCGAGATCTTCTCGAGCCCGGCGATGCTGCCCGTCGATCAGGATCCCCGGCGGCAGATTTCCTACACCCTCGGCCACGGCTTCGTCATCGAAGGGTTCCACGACCGGAGCAGCCGGGCCGACCACGACGCCATGTATCAGGGAAACGTCCTCTCGTCGAAGGAAAAGGCGGCGTACGGCGCCCAGTCGTCCCAACTGCATATCTTCGGCGAAGCCCGGAAAGGGTTCCAGTCACGGACGAAGGTCGTCGGCAACGTCCACGCCGCGTTTCCCAGGTTCGCGAACATCGACGTCACCCCGGAAGAACCGGATGTCGCACGGCAGTTTTCCGCCCTTCGGCCGCCGCCGATGTATCTGCTCCCTTCGATGGCGGAATCCGACTTCGACCCGGGGCGCATGATCTCCGACGTGCTCGGCCGCAAAACCGGCGGCCCCGTGCTCGTCGCGGGGCTTCTCTGTCCCGATTACCGGCGATATGCCCCGCTGATGAGCGGCATCGTCGAGCTGCCATACGCCAAGCTCTATAATACAATGCAGGACGTTCTCGAAAACGCGGTTCCACGCCAGTATCCTTCCGGACAAACGATTCTCGACGCGGATGACGGCGGGACAATCGAGCTGATGCGCGACGCGGCGCTTCTGTACCGCGGCCGGGCCGAGGCGCCGCACGCGGCCGAGGTGATGCGAAAACGCGCCCGGCGAGAGTTCGGAAGCATCGCCGAGTTCTGGAAGGCATACCTCGACGAGAAGACGGGCATGCTCCACGTCAACGATCTCGTCCGTATCCGGAACGACGAGAAACTGACGTTCGTCCTCCCGCCCGGTGGGAAAAACCCGCCTTTGAAAGTGACCGGCGGCGGCCTCGTCGTCCTCGACGAAGGCAACGTGGCCCTCAGGGGTGTCCAGATGACCGCCCCCGGCGACGCCCTGACGATCGTTGCGGTGAACGGCTCGACGGTTTCCATCGAGAACGCCCTTCCGAACCACGTGAACGTACTCGCCCCGAAGGCCGACCTCACCGCCCAGGCGCGTATCGACCTGACGGGGACCGTCGCCGTCGGAAATCTCCCGCCCGACCCCCGTTCCGCCGGCGGGGTGTTGCGGTACCGGCAGGCGCAGGATCCGACGCAGGCCGGCTATCAGGCGTTCTACAAGATCCATATAGACGACCGGGACAGCGTGTGGCATGAATAATACCGATAAATATATGAGGCGAAGGGCGGTGACCCTCGTCGAGATCCTCGTCGCGGTTGCTCTCCTGAGCGCCGTCATGATCCCCGTTCTCTTCTCGTTCACCGCCGGAAGCCGCGGGCTGGCAATGAGCGCCGAGGACCTGACCGTTCACACGGCCGCGATCGAACTGCTCGAACAGGTCATGGCGGCTCCGTTTGACCTGGTTCCGACAGGCACGTTCGCCAACGACAGGATCCGCGACGGCCGGCCGTTCTCGCCCGCAACGCCCTTGCGGTTTCACATCAGTGACGTTCCCGGCATCGAACGGAAGCTCGAGATCGCCGAGGTCATGAAGGACGGCCGGGTCTGCCTGAAAAAGGTGACGGTGACGATTGCGCTCTCGTCCGCCGATGCGAAGACGCCGCCCCGTCTCTTTTCGCTCAAATGCCTCCTGGCGAGGGAAAACTGAACCATGGTTTCACGTGAATCGAAAAACGCGGTGTACACAGCATTTCGCGGGTTCACCTTCGTCGAAATCCTAGTCGTCATCGTTCTCGCGGTTCTCGTCATCGGCGGGATCATGAAGGCATTCACACAGTTTCGGCGCGGGTTCTCGCAGGGAGAGGAAACGGGAATAACCCTCCAGGAAAGCGGAATGTTCCTGGCTCGCCTGCGAAGCGATCTTATCAACGCCGTTCCCGACAAGCGTCTCCCCCCCGATCGATGGAGAGAGTCGGTGGAGGCCACGCCGAACACACTCTCTTTCACGGTGTACACGGGCGAGAGCGACCGGACGTCGGTCGTCGAGTATCGCTACGATGCCGGGAACGGAAAAGGCTCCATCACCAGAAGCGAAGGGGGAGCCAGAACCCGGCAGCTCGTGAACGGCCGCATCGCATCCCTCACATGGTCCGTGGAAACGGAAGAGATCGCGGACAAAGGCACCGGATCGGGAACCCGTTTCCTCTGGATCGATCTTCGAGCCAGTTTCAGAGGAGAGAAAACACCGGGGACGAAGGGCAAGGAAATCGTCGTTGCAACCAAGCTTTTCCCGGCCAGGCTAATCCGCAGTCTGAACTGATCGGCTCGAAGAAAGTCACCAAGCGGGTTTCCCAAGACATCCCCCCGTGAAGTATAATAGAGGAGACGTATTTCTTTCGGACAGGGAGGTTCTTCATGAACGCGCGCGTCAGAACGCTCATGCTCGTTCTCATGGTCGCCCTCGCAACCGTCTTCCAGGCGGTTCCCGCACCTGCGCAGTCGGGCAGCTACCTCGACACACTGTATCAGGCAAGCGAATCGGGCCAGAACGAAGAACCGGCGGCGGCCGCGGAAACGACAGCCCCGTCCGATCAACAGGCTGCCCCCCCGAGCGCCCTGGGAGCCTCTCCCGTTCACTTCCAACAGTGCCAGATGACGGCGTCGCAGGTCGAGGCCCTCATCAGGAACATCATCCAGCAGATCCTTTCGAAGTATGGGTGCGGAATGGGCGGCCGGGTGATTATCATCCGCATCCCCCAGACGGGAACGACCGGCACGACCGGAACCACGGGAACGTGCCCCCCTCCGGCGACGCCCCCGGCAGCGCCGCCGACGCCCACGACCCCGTCCCCGACGACGCCTCCGGCCACCCCGGGCACGTCCTCGGTCGCCGGCCTGAAAGCCGAGATGAAGGCGAAATACGGCATCACCGCAACGGACGGGGACGGCGCCGTCTGGAGCCAGCGCCAGCTTGAAGAGGCGAACAAGGTGCTTGCAACCCTGCCTGAAAGCTTCCGCTCAAACACGAAGAGCATCCAGCGCGATGCGTCATACATGAGCCCCGGGGTCCTCGGCTATGTCCGGATGGGCATCCCCACGGTCCACATGATGAACAGTTCCTGCTACGACCGCACGTTCCAGGGCACACTCGTCCACGAGATGACCCACACGTTCCAAGCCAACAACATGCACCTCGTCAACGCATGGAAAAGCCAGTTCTGGTCGAGCGGCCTCCCCAACCCGCCCTCCGTCTCCAGCTACGGCAACACCCAGGCCGTCGAAGATTTCGCCGAATCAGTCAGAAGCTACTGGCAGAACGGTGCAGCCATGAAGAAAAGTCAGCCGGCCCGGTATGAATTCATCCGAAACCATGTGATGGGAGGCACGGAATACTGATGAACGCACGTTCTTCTTTCCTCCTCATTCTCTTCCTCATCGGCGTGACCGTTGCCGGGCAGGCGATGATCGCAACCCTCAAACTGCCAGATCTGGTGCGCCAATCCGAGATCATCGCGCTCGCAACCGTCGTCTCGTCGACGGAAACGGAAACGGACAGGGAACAGATCTCCACGTTCCGCAACGAGCTGAAACCCGACAAAATCCTGAAGGGCTTCTGGAAGCCAGGCACGCCCTTCGTCGTCATGACCCGCCAGTGCGGCAAGCCCGGCCAGATCGGCTGGATCGAAGACCAACCGCAGTTTCCCGACAAGGGCACCCAGTGCCTCGTTTTCCTGAAGCGGGTCGACGTCGATAAGCTCGAGATCGTCAACCTCGTGCAGGGCGTCTGGCCGATCGTCGGCGGAAAGCCCACGGGCATGGGCCTCGGATATGCGATCTCCCAGATCGAGGAACTCGTCAAGCAGCAGAAAAACTGAAGCGAGCGACAAAAAAAGCCCCCTCCTCAGGGGGCTTTTTTGCATCTTCTCAGCATCCGCCATCCGGGCATCGGCGATGTTTTCACGCCATCCGCGACGGCAAGTCCGGGAATCCAGACGACGTTTCGGCCGCAGACGACGATCACCAGGTCGTTTCGCAGATGGCGCGGAATGTGCCTGTCGATGAGCCACCTGGAAAACCTTTTCTCTCCCATCCCGCCGGCTTGACGGAACCGGTCGCCCGGCGCTCGCGTGCGGACGACGAACGGGCCAGGATATATATCATCATTTATCCATACGGCCTGGCACTCGCCGGCGGCTCGTTCAGCAACTTCCGTGGAATCAGCTTTATCGGCGACGAGATAGATCCAGTCTGCGATATTCTCCGGAAGCCCGGGTTTCAGGATCGTTTCAGGCAGCGACGGCCCCTGCGTTCCGGAAGAAATCACTGCAAGCCCGTCGCGCGTTCTGACGATCATCCGGTCCCGGAACGGAACGCCGCGCCCGCACGCCCCCGCCCGGACAAGTTCGGCGAGGCGGTCGAGCAGAGCCCGAGACGGTTCCCCGGCCTTCAGCCGGCTTATCAGCCACCGGTGCAGGATTTCCCTGAGGAGAAAGTCCGGGTGGTGCGGAGAAATCGCGATCGCGCCCGCATCTGATGCCGCAACGCAACGCCCGGTCAACGAGCGGACGAGCTTCGAGACGGATTGCAGGTCCTCCGCCAGCGGACAGATCCGGCCCGCGATTCCAGGCCGGAGGGTTTCGAGGAACGGAACGAGCTCGTTCCTGATGCGATTCCGCAAGAATCTCGAGGAGGCGTTCGACGGGTCTTCCAGCCACTCCTGGCCGATCTCCCCGAGAAATCCGCGCAACTCCGCTCGTGAGAACGCGAGAAGCGGTCGCCAGAGCGTCAACGGCTTCCCGTCGATGCGGACACGCCGCCGTTCCCGGATGCCGCCGAGCCCCTGAAGCGAGGTTCCGCGAATGATTCGCATGAGAAGGGTTTCAACCTGGTCGTCGGAGGTATGCCCCAGCGCAACCGCGTCGAGGGCACGCTCTTCAACCGCCCGAGCAAATGCGGCGAGACGCCCCGCCCGCGCCGATGCCTCGTTGATTTTGTTCCCGACAGCTTTTGCCAGGGTAACGCCGAAAAATTCCATGTTCAGCCCGCCGGCAAGACGCCTGACCCATTCCGCCTCGGAGCCGCTTTCCGGCCGCCACCCGTGATCGACATGCAGAATGACGAGCGTGCAGAGCCCGGTCTCGTGAAGCGGCTGCAGCATTCGAACCAGCGCGACGGAGTCCCCGCCGCCGGAAACGGCAACCCCGATCCGCTTTCCCGGCAGCCGGGCCGCCACACCGTCGATCTTTTTCTTCCAAGCCTGAGAACGCACGACGCTCTCCTTCGCAGCCATCATAGACAACACCCCGGTCTCTCGAAAGACCGAAAGTGTCTCAATAACGAAAAAACCCGCTTTTGAGGCGGGTTTTCAAAAACATCGGACGTTCCTGCAACGTCCTGCGGTAGCAGGGGAGGGAGTCGAACCCTCGACAACACGGGTATGAACCGTGTGCTCTGACCAACTGAGCTACCCTGCCATGAAGAAGGGCCGGCTAATAGCCAGCCGACCCTTGTTCCATCGGTTGCGGGGGACGGATTTGAACCGCCGACCTTCGGGTTATGAGCCCGACGAGCTACCAGACTGCTCCACCCCGCGTCGTAACAGTGCCGGGAGCCGGGGTTGAACCGGCACGGGTATTACCCCACCGGATTTTAAGTCCGGTGCGTCTGCCTATTCCGCCATCCCGGCGGAACGTAGATTGAGAATACCACCGATCGCGTACGAAGTCAAGCCGGTATTTTTCAAAGCAGGGCAATCTTTCACCGATTCACATTTGTACAGAAGGTTTCCATTCGCATTGTCTGTGGTATAATGGAACCATGCAGAAAAGCGCCATGCCCATGCATCCCGTTCCCGCGGCCCGTAAGCGGCGGGGCGTGACGCTGCTCGAAATCCTGTCGGCAATGCTGATTCTTGCGTTCGCCTTCATCCCGATTTTCGGGGTCATCAGCACGGGAACGGCCGATTCCGACATCACGAACTCGTATATCTCGGCCCAGACCATTGCGAGGAACGTGCTTGATACGGCGCTCGACTCGGTGCCATTCGAAAGCATCCAGGTGAATACCGGCCAGATCGCCGACATTGGCGAATCGAATGACGAATCGAACGTCGGGCTGATGGTCGACGTTCCCGGCTACGACGAGCGCACCTTCCTTGCTCAACTCGGCAACAACACGACGGCCGACATGAGCACGCGCGGAGAAATCATCGACGAGCGCGGCATCAGATACAAGGTCAAGCTGTTCGTGTTTCCCATCGCAGGGAACGCTCCCCTCAACATCGCGAACGACGTGAGTTTCCGGTATCGCCCGCGGCCGCTGTATGAAAACGCGGTCAATGCCCAGAACCAGCAGATCTGGTATACGACCAATCCCGGCAACCTGTATATGAACTCAGCGGCGCAGAGCCCCTATTCGTATCCCCTTCCGGCTCCCGTCATCCAGTCGGCCCGGGAGCTTGGCGCGCCGGCCGGGCCCTCCGGCGATTATTGCGTCATGAAGCGCCTTCTCCTGCGGGTGAAGTGGCAGATGCCGCGCGGCATCGAACGGTCGGTCACGATCTATACCGCCAAGGCGCATCTTTCGAGGCAGGATTGATCGAAATGAACTTCACCGGCAGAAGACAGGGAATGGCGATTCCGCTCGTGCTGCTGTTCGCCACCGTCCTGGCCGTCATCGGCACCGTCCTGATCAAGACGACCCGACAGACGAGCCGACAGAACCTCACGAGCTATAACCAGCTCCAGGCGCATTTCGTCGCCCGCGCCGGCATGGAGCACGCCCTGCTGAAGATCAAGTATCTCCAGCGCGAGCTGTACGACGCGATCTGCCTCTCCCAGGGCCGTAACCCGCTCTACGATTTTTCACGCCCCATCGGCCCGACCAACCCGGGGCCCGCGTTTCTCTACACGTCGGGCGAGTTCTCACCCAACGGCTTTTTCACGCCCAACTTCTCGAAACCCAATTTCACGGCCTGGATCCAGGCGTTTACCGAGGATCTTGTCTCCGGAACAACGATCGACGGCGTCCAGTATAATTCGTGCCTGAGCTTCACCTCCCCGCCGGCCGCCGTCTCCGGGCTGATGCGGGAGCATTTCACCGGCGGCTACACCGTCTCGACCGTCGGCATCGCCGCCAACAACACGGTGGAGCAGTCGGCCATCGTGAACAACCAGAGCATCGTCGAGGTGACCGTCGGCGCTTCGATCACGAGCGCCCGGAACGAGACCTGGGATGCGACCCTGAAAAGGACGGTGCGCGTATCACGTGACAATGCCCCGTAACAGCCGTCTTCCGGAACGACTCCGCTCCGGATTCACGCTGATGGAAGTTATTATAGCAGCGTCTATTTTATCATTCTTCATGATCGGTCTGTTCGGCGTGTTCCGCGGCGGTCAGCAGGTCGGCGCGCAGGGGCTCTGGCTGCAGAAAACGGTCACCGAGCTCCGGAACGCCACGCGTCATATATCTACTACTATTTCTCGAAGCAGTTATCCTTCGACGATCGTGTTTCCCGGAACGATCGTGGAAAACGACAAGGACGACTTCAAGGCCCATTACTCGTCCGAGCCCTGCATCGAGGCGAGCCGGGCGAAGGCGGTCGCGGCGAAGACAACGCCGGGAACGCAGTTTCTGCGCGTCACCGAGTCGATCCCCGAGCAGTCCGGCGGAGCGCTCACCAACAATGCCATCCTGTATTATCACGTTTACTCGCTCGCGAGAGACGGCAGGCTGATCTACAACCGGTATCAGCGCAACATCCCGCAGACCGTTGCCCCGAACTACATCAAGGATATCAGCCAGGCGGCCGTTCCGAGCGGAGACACGACGCTCGTCGAGAGCGTGGAGCTCGTCACCGACGTTGCGTCGATCGGCGTGAGCATTTCCGCCACGACGGCATCCATCACCCCCATTCTCATCGATATCGAGTGCGCATGGCCGCGCGGCAAGACCAGGCGGAGCGAGCGCGCCGTCGCGCTTCCCAACGTTCCGACGTTCCAGCACAATGCGACGACCGACGCGGACTGGCGGTTGAACTGAGCCGGCCGCATTTCAACTTCCCGGAGGTCTCAGATGATCGTTCGACGGATGATGGTTCTTCTCGTTCTGGCGGCAGGCTTTGTTTCGCCGGTGACGGCCGAGCAGGCTCCGCAGGTCGGGCATTGCAACATTGCGATGGCCGTCATGCTGCATCCCCTGATGGCGAAGATCGACACGGCCACGGGTCGATTCCACAGCAACGCTCTTCCGAACGGCGGCGCCCTGGTCGGCCAGGCTTCCGTCGAGCTCGACGAACAACGGAAGGAGCTCATCAAGCAGACAAGCGACCTCCGGCAGGAACTCGCGAAAGTAAACCAGGAGTTCATCAGCAAGCTTCATGAATTGAACCGCGAGCGTGACAAGCCCGCGAAGGCCGGTCAGAATGAGACTTCCCCGACTCCCAGTACAGATGAGTATAGTAATAGAAGGCGGTTTCTGGAACACGAACACCGCCAGAAGATCATTACCGTTCGCGAGAGGCTCGCCGCCCGGGAGGGAGAATTGGAAAAACTGAACGCCGAGGCCAGGCTGACGGACCTGCTGCCGGTGACCGACACGGAGCGGGTGTTCAAGCTCATCCTCGACGACGTGTACGAGGCGGCGAACATCGTCATCGAGCGCGAGAAACTGGCCTTCACCTTCAACAGCGCCACCACCTACCGGTTCGCCATGCCCTCGGGCCAGGGCGCGGTGGAAAATCCCATCGCCGGGCTTCTTTCCTCGCAACCGACGGCAAAAGCCGGTTCGGACCAGGAATTCGCCGCCATGAGCCGGCTGTATCGCTGGGCAACGGGAGAGAAAGCGCAGCTGTACCACTGCGGCGATGTTCGTCTAACGCAATTCGTGGTGAAAGGCGGCAAGGATATCACCGCCGATGTCGTGAACGAGGTGTACAAAAAGCATCAGGTGCCTGCCGGCGCCTGCGATCTCGTCCAGAAACTGTTCCGCACGCAACTCATGAAATGATGCTGTTTCGGCAGGGCTGACCGGGCCTGCGCGGCAAGGAGGTATCGAGTATGAAGAACATCACATCCGGGCTGATGCTGGGGGTTCTCCTGTGTTTCGGGTTGATCGGTGCTCCGGCCGCGTATGGCGCCAGCGCGTCGAACAACGGTATGACGTATATCTTGCTGCCGTCGACGAACACCGACCCGGCGTATATCGTTCGACTGCAGCACCAGGATCCCTCCGGCGTGACGACGCCCCAGGCCGAATTGTATTCGCCCGGCTCAGCCGGATATCCGGCCGGCCAGTATTTCGGGCTGGCCGTCAGCCAGGAGCGCGACATCTTCCTGCTCCGATCGCCCATCCTGGGGGCGAACGAAGGCTGGTCGCAGGCGACCGTCGGTTTCGTTCCCAATGCGAGCGATTACTCGACCGATTCCGATATTTTTCTCAGAATGATTGCCGGAAGCAGTTGCAACAGTTGGATTTCCGTTCATGGATCCAGCTACTGGAAATCCGACTTTGCCATCAACGGAACGACGTATGCGTATGCGATGGTCGCCGGCGGCCCCACCACGGTGAAATATCTGAATCCGAACGGTTCCGGAAACGATCCGAAAGGAACCCCGATCTGGAACGGAACGCAGGGCAGTCAGAACCCGGCCGATACCAATAAATACATTCTCCCCTCCCATTGGGCGGGCATGTCCTACTACGCCTACGGCACGTCGCAACATCCGGATTACCCGTGGAAAGCCCTCGACGGACGCGAAGACCCCGTCGGGTCGGGCAAATACCGCCCCCTGGTGCTGGCAACCGCGGTTCCCACCTATCACGGAAGCGATCAGGAGAAATTTTCCTGCGTCGTGAAGCGGGTGTATGAAAAACGCGACCGGGCCCTCACCCTCATGCGCGGTTCCGACAATCCGTTCGCCGCTTTGGCAGACCAGTCAGGGGCGGTTCTGAGCGCCACCGACATCCGAGGTACCGAGTATTTCGCGCGCGCCTGCGGTGACAACTGTATTCCCGGCGGTTCCGGCCCCGGCGTTGCGATCGATTCGACGCTGGCGAACGTAAAGGTCGTGACCTCCACCCTCGGCCGCCGGTACGGGTTCAACCAGAAGGGCAAAATGTCGGCTCCCTACGCCGACAGCAAGCAGGCGGCTCTTCGCGTCGTCAGCGCCGCCGGCGTCGAGGCCACCATCGACATGGCGAACGCCGACGGAACGGTTCATTCGAATATCGCCAACGCGGCCTATCTGAATGCCAGGGGCGTCACCGCCTCGCAGATCAAGTCGTTCGGCGTGTCGTCGAACTTCGAGGCGGGCGCCACCGTCGACTTCATCTACGGCTCGCAGGCCGATCTTTTCGCCATGCAGGATTCCTGGTGGGGCAAAGGCGGCATCGGATACGAGTATTACAGGGATACCGGCGATCTGTACAAGCTTGACTACACGAACAATACGAATCCGTCTCCGGAGTATCTGGGCGTGCTCACCGGAAAGGTTGATAACATCGGCGTCGACGGCGACGGTTTCCTGTATATCATGACCACCGAGAAAGACCTTTCGGATGCTAGCGTTCTCGCTCTCGCCCCGCCGACGAACTCGGTCATCGGAAATCCGAGCTATATCGTGAAGCCTTCCGAAACCCAATGGTACCGGCCGGTCTACGAGGCCACCCCGATCGTCGTTTCCGATGCCTCCAAGGCCAACAACGATTACCGGGAAATCATCTACTTCCAGGGTATTTCCAAGGTTGTCAGGAAGTATCCCCCGTCGGCCGGCAACGGCACTCTCGCGACTCCCGTGACGTCAGGCCAGCTATCCGGCTACTACGCCGACGAGTGGACGAGAAAAATCCGCTGGAACGGCTCCGTCGCCGTCTGGGAAGGCAACTGGAGTCTCGAAGCGAAGGCCAGTCGCGACTCGGAGATTCCGGCGGAACTCGCCGTCGTGAACATCGCGAAGCTTCCCGCCGTCTTCAACGAGAACCCTGGAACGCCCCAGATTACCAGAGAAGATCGAGGATCTTTCAGCACTCCTGTTACCGAAGACACGGCGGTCAAATTCAAAGTCGAGGGATACAAACCCTACATTACGGACACGGACGGCACGACACGCCGAAATCTCAAGTCCCTGGGAAGTTTCGGCACCGTTTACACAAACGTTCGAATCAATTATCTGCCGACCGCCGCCGGCGACTACAACCATGACGAAGACGGCGACGGCGTATACAGCGGATTTCCCACAAGTCTGTTCGAGGCAAACGGGTTCTCGACGTCGATCACCTGGTATGCCGACCTGGTCGATGGAAACAGCGTCACCTCCCCAGTCATCAGCAGCGTTGCGGTGGCGTCGGCATCGAACCAGTCTTTCGGCGGCGCCATGTGCGACTGGAGCTTCACTCCCCCGCATCCGGGCAACTACGCCGTCTGGGCGAACATCACCTATAACTACTTCAACTTCGCCGGCGCGAACCGCCCGACGGACCTGACCTCCAGCCAGCGCACCGTCACGACCTCGAAGCGCCTCCTGCGGGTCGTTTCCACGACCTCGCTGAACGGGCCGCCGAGTCTGATCTCGGCGATCAGCCTCGAACCTGCTCGCGCCGGGACGGGCGCCTTCCAGAACTGCTCGTCCTACGCAAATTCCGGCTACGACCTCCCCGAGGATGAATTGATCGAGAATCTTCGGATTTCCTTCAAGGCACAGTTCCTGCGGGATGCGAACTACCGGACCAACCAGTCAGCCCTGTTGACGACCTTCGATGGGATGGGCGTCTGGGATTACGATACATATTACAGCCTTTACAATGCGGCCGGCGACGCTCCGAACTACGCTCTCCAGGGCAGCCACGTCTATAATTACCAGGCGTCCGGCGGCGGATATTCCGTCACCAATGCGTTCAATCCCGGATGGCCGAAGCCGGGAACGCCCTCACCGGCCGACTTTGGAACCCGGGTCGATGCGAGCACGCTTTCCACGAACGATCGAAAATTCCTCCGTTGGAATCTGTGGCTTGAAAACACCTGCACCGGGGCCTCGGTCCCTGGCGTCACGCCTCCCTCACGCGGGGTGAAGCTGGCATCCGGAGACTGTACCGGCGCGACGATCACGCCGACGTCGAATCCGAACGAGTATCTTGTTTCCCTGAACCTGCCTTCCAGCGCACAGAACAACCAGAAGATCGCCACGCCGATCGATCCCGACCAATACACGCTCAGGCTCGAACTCATCTACCCGCGCGTCAAGTGGCAGGAAAGCGCTCTTCCCGAGAATGCCGCTCAGAAGCAGTATCGCAGCATCATTCCGGACACCGTTCCGGTCAGCGCGATCTGTGAGTTGTCGCATCCGGTCCTCCCCACGGCCGACACGGCAGTCGGAGGCGGATCCGCTTTCACCAATGCCTCGATCAAATCCTGGCTGATCAGATCCCGAGATGCCACCCTGCCGACCATTTCGGATTGGTCGAAACCTATCATCCATACGACCGGCGACCCCGTGCCGAACGTGACAGCCTCGTTCACCATCTCGGACAACAATCCCCGGGCCCGGTTCGATCCGTTCGAGATCGAGTATCAAATGGTCAACTCGGCACGCCCGCGCGACACGGCCGAGTCGAACAAATTCTCCGTAACCGCGGCCACGACGAATTCGGGCATTGCACAGGCACCGAATTACGCCGATTTCTGGAAGGATGATACCTATCGCATCGGGGCCACATACACGGCCCAGATATCCGATTACGGTCTCGCAGGCGAGTTCAGGCCCAACGGTCTGCTGACGAACTGGGTCGGTCTTCTGTATTATCACGCGAAGGGCAGTCTCTACGACGGGCTCGGCACCGATTCGCAGAACATCACCCACCAGTTCGGCTCGTTCACGGCTCCCATTCCGACTGGCGCGATCGTCACGACGAACTGGGCCCTCGAGCGCTATGACAACGATCCTCCGGGTTTCCGCATCGAACTGATCTCCCAGAACGACAACCGCCGCTGGGTGGCCACGCTCGCTGAAGGCATTCAGGATATCGTCTGCTGCCCGAAAACAGACGGGGAACTCGCGCCGGCCTCCCTGTCCGTCGCCTGTTTCAATCTCGATGGCACGATGATTGGCGGCGGCCCAACCATGGCGAGCGTCAACGGATGTTCCCGATATCCCACCCAACTCGGGGCCGCCTTCGAGACGGTGGACGCAGGAAGCCTCCCCCTCGATCCAACGCTGATGCCCCGCGTGCGCCGCTCGAGTCGCCTGCTCGTCAATCTCGACATTCTCGAGAACGTCGACTACAAGAGTCTGACGGCCGCCACGTTCGACATCACGGAAAACCTGGAAGCCGGGGGCACGCGAAGCCTCCTGCCGGGCGGAAACGCGGTGTCGCTGCCTCTCGACGCGGCTTTTCTGGCCGACAACTCGCCGAATCCGCAGGTCCAGTCGCCGCGGGCACGTTACACGGTCGACATGCCGATGAAGGTGCTGCCCAACCAGCCCCAGGTGACCATGACCGTTTCGGCCACGGATGCCCAGGGCAACGTTCGCACGCTCGTCCTGCCGATCGTGATCGTCGACAGCTCCTTCGACGCGCGCGTGCTCGAAAGCAAGGAAAACAGGAACTGACCCCGGACCTTCGTTTCACCAGATCAGCGGGGACGCCTCTACGGCGTCCCCGCTTTTCCGCTGTCTCGACGGACGCAATTCATGAGGCGGGGCCCGCAGAGGCGAAAATGAAAATTCCATATTATTATATTATTAGTTATTTTCTATGCGCCGTCCTTTTCCTTCTTCCCTGCGTTTCCGAGCGGTGGCCTGTTCGCGCATGCTCGCCTTCGGACTTCATTCTCGACGACTTCGCAGCCCGCTGCACGGACCTGTCCGGGAAGATCAGGGATACCGAGCTTTCCTACAGGATGCGGTTTCCGGATGCGGCGAGCCGGTCGGCCCTGCTGCTGGACGCGTGGCTTTCCTTCTTTCTCGACCATGGCGTTACGCCGCCGCCGGTCTACGCATCGCTGACGGGGCCCGCCTGGGAAAACGGGATGAGGAGCCTCGGAAGCCGGATCGGCGGACTGGGCCGCGGAGAACCGGTGTCTCCTGAAGCGCTCGACCTGATGACGCTCCCGCTCGAACTCCTCGCCCAACCCGACCACCTGTTTCCCTTTCAGAACGCCCTGGCCACGGCGACGAGAAGATTCGAATCGATCTTGGCCGGCATCGGCTCCGCGTCAACGCCCCTGTCACCCACGTATCTGGCGGCCGACCGGGAGATCGGACAGTCGTTCGCGCTCATCAGCGGCATGTGCGAAAACGCTCCGGCGTTGCGGGCCCGCCTGTCGACCCTGTATTCGAGCCTGACGGCGCTTTCCGCGGACATTCCCCAGGATGCCGCCTCCGCCGCCGATTCGATCGAGGGAGAATTGCCGCTGAACGACGAGGACCGGCGCGCACTGCTGGAGCTTCACCTCGGAAGCCTGCGGGACGAAGTAGCGTTTCTTTCGCCGATCGCCTTCTGGCAACCATCGCAAACGGCATCGCAAGCTGAACCCGCGAACCAGTAACGGGCAGTGTAAAACGCACCGCCCAGGCAACTCGGGCGAGTCACGATGCGCCCCGCGGGAACTTACAGGACGGTGTAGTCGCTTTCCTTGCTTTTGCCTTCGCCTTCGGCGAAGAGGGCTTCGAGGAACTGCTCGGGATCGAAAGACATCAAATCGTCCATCTTCTCGCCGACGCCGATGAACTTCACCGGGACGGACAACTGTTCCTCGACGGCGAACAGGACGCCGCCCTTGGCTGTTCCGTCGAGTTTCGTCATGACGAGGCCGCTGATGGGAAGCACCTCGTTGAACAGTTTCGCCTGCTGAACGGCGTTCTGGCCGGTCGTCGCGTCGAGCACGAGGAGAATTTCATGCGGCCCGCCGTCGCTTTCCTTCGCAGCGATCTTCTGGACCTTGGCCAGCTCGGCCATCAGGTCGGCCTTCACGTGCATGCGGCCAGCAGTGTCGACGATCAGCAGATCGGCGCCGCGTTTTTTCGCCGCCGCGATGGCGTCGAACACAAGGGCGCCGGGATCGCCGCCCTCCTGACCGCGGATAACCTCGACCCCGACGCGGTCTCCCCAGATGCAGAGTTGATCGATGGCGGCGGCCCGGAACGTGTCGCCGGCCGCGAGCATGACCTTTTTGCCGTCCTTGACGAATTTCCGGGCAAGTTTCGCGATGGTCGTGGTCTTGCCGACGCCGTTCACGCCGATGATGAGGAAAAGCGTCAGGCCGTTCTCGTTGAACTTCGGCACGGAGGCGAACTTCGTCAGACGCAGTTTGAGCTGTTCGCGCAGGAGCGTGTAGATACGGTTCGGATCGGATATGCGCTCTTCGGCGACCTTCGCGTGGAGATACTGCAGGAGTTCTTGTGTGGTCTTCACGCCGAGGTCGGCTTCGAACAGCGTCGCTTCGAGATCTTCGAGCAGGTCGTCATCGATCTTCGCCCGACCGAGGACGAGGTTTTTCACCTTGCCGACGAAGCTCTCGCGGGTCTTGCGCAGGCCGGTGCTGAGCCGCTCGTACCAGGTAAGCGCAGGCTCTTCCTCGACGACGGGCTTTCTCGCGACTTCGGCCGCCGTGACGGGGGGTGTCGGAACCGTTTCGACGAGCGGCTGGACGACCGGCGTCTCGCCGACAACAGGCGGGGGCGCCGTCGTGGGCGGCTGGACGGGGATCTGCTCAGGAGGCCGTTCAGCCTGGAGTTGCGCCGGGGGAGGAGCTTTTTCGCCTGGAAGAATCTCGCCTTCCGGCGGCGGTTCCTGCTCGTCCTCGATCGGGACGAGCCAGGCGAACAGGAGCAGCGTCAGGCCCGAGAGAGCGGTCACCGACGAGATGATGATCTGGTTCGGACCGCTCTGGTAATAAATCAGGCCGCCTTCGATCAACAGGCAGAGGCCGATCAGCAGAACGACGAGCCGGGGCTCGGTCCATTCGCTGCGGGGCGCCGGGGGGGGGGAAGCGTTTTCCGGTGCGGCTGCGGCTTCGGGCGCCTGGGTTTTGGGTTCGCTGCTTTCACTCATGAAGCTGACTCCCTGGGCTGACTGAACTGGCCGGCATCGACGCCGGTCGCCTGCGCCCGTTCGGCGGCGACGGCGGCTTTCAGGCGCTCGGTCACGCTGCCCCCCTTACGGGCGGTGAATTCGCGGATCTTTTCCTGGTCTTCGAGCCTGATCGAGATCTGGCGCGACGTTCCGGATTTTTCGAGCGCGATGCCGTAGATGACATCGACGGCCTGCATCGTTTCTTTGTTGTGGGTAATGATGAAGAATTGGGTTTTGTCGGCGAAACTGCGGAGCAGGCGTGTGAACCGGCGCACGTTCGCCTCGTCGAGCGAAGCTTCTATTTCATCAAGTATACAAAACGCCGGCGGTTTGACCTGCAGAATGGAGAACAGAAGTGCGATCGAGATCATCGCCTTTTCGCCGCCCGAGAACAATTCTATCGTCGACAGTTTTTTATCGGGAAGCTGGCAGACGATCTCGACGTTGCTCTCCAGCGGGGTCTCGGGCGTCGTGAGTTTCAGCCGGGCCGAGCCGCCGGGGAAGACGACCCGGAAGATCTCGCCGAAGGCGTTGTCGATTTGGCCGAAGGTTTCGAGAAACCGCTCACTCGAGATCTTTTCGATCTCGGCGATGACCTGTTCGAGAGACGCTGCGGCATCGGTCATATCGCGGATCTGGCCGGTCAGGAACTCGAAGCGCTCTTTCGTTTTCTCGTATTCCTCGATCGCGAGCGGGTTCACCGGCTCGAGCATCTGCTGTTCCGAGCGGCGAGCGGCGATTTGCTCGGCCAGGTCGGCCCTGCTCTCGTATTTCCGGAGCTGGGTGCCGATCTGCGCCACGTCGAAGTCGTATTCGGCGCGCAGAATGCTCTCCTTGTTCGAGATATGCGTCTTGATTTCGGCAAGCTTCACGTCGAGCTCGCCGAGCTTCGCGCGGGTCGAGTCGGCGATCTTGGAGCGGCTCTGCCAGGTGTGATCGAGCGTCTCGAGCTCCTTGGCGCAGGCGCGGTATTCGACCTGGAGCGCCTCGTAGGCTTTCTCGATTCCGGCCTTCTTTGCTTCGAGGGCCTGGATTTCGTTCTGGAACCCGGCAATGCCGCGTTCGGCCTCTTTCCGGGCATTTTCGAGCTGCTCGATCTCGGCGGTGGCGCGGTCGCGCCGTTCCTGGGCCTCGCGGCGGCGCTTCGCGGCAGCCTCGATCTCGCGCTTCAGCGCCTTCTTCCGTTCGACGATCTGCGCCTGGGCGAGTTTCTCGTCGTTCAGCAGGCCCCGCAGGGAGGTAAGTCGGGTCTGGATGGCCGTTTCCCGGCCGCTCATTTCCTGGAGGCGTGCCGTGAGCTCGGTATTCTGGCTTTCGAGCGTGACGAGCTCCTGCTGGGCGGTCGCCTGCATCTGGCGGACGCGGTCGAGTTCCTTCTGGATCTCGCGGCGGTTGACGTCGAGGCTGTCGAACTCGGCGCGTCGGGTCGAGAGGTCACCTTCGACGACGACCAGGCGCTTCTGGAAGAACTCCATCGACTGCCGGGTGCGGTTCAGGCTTTCCTCGCGCTGGCGGATCACCTGGCCGAGCGAGCCGCGCTCGGACCTGAGGCGGGTGACGAGGCCGGTCAGCTTCTTTTCGGCCGCGGCCAGCGACTTCAGCTTTTCTTCGGCCTCTTCGAGCTCGCGCTTGCGGGCAAGGAGACCAGCGGTTTTCTGGCCTTCGGCGCCGCCCGTCATCGCGCCCGAGGAGCGGACGATGTCACCGTCGAGGGTGACGATGCGATTGAAGTTGCGGGTCGTGCGAGAGTAGGCGACCGCGTCGTCGAGGTTCTCGAAGACGAGGATGCGGCCCAGCAGGAAGTTCATGATGGAATAATATTTCGCATCATATTGAACGAGGTCGAGCGCGACGCCGAGGCAGCCCTTCGCGCGCGTCTGTTCGACGCGGGACGGCGCCTGGATCATGTCGATCGGCAGGAACGTGGCGCGGCCAGCCTTGCGCTCCTTCAGGATCGCGATCGCCCGCTGGGCGGTTTCCGCGTCGCGGGTGACGATGTCCTGGATGCTGCCGCCGAGGGCGGTTTCGAAGGCCATCTCGTAGCCCTTTGGCACGGTGATGAGGTCGCCGACCATGCCGCAGATGCCGGGCAATTCCCGGTCTTTCAGGGCAAGAGCCTCGCGTACGCCGCGATGGATGCCTCCGTCGGAGCGATTTTTCAGATCTTCGAGAATGTTGCGCTTCGCCGTGAGCACCTTGAACTGGTCGACGGTCGAGACGAGCTCTTCCTCGGCGCGGCGCAGGTCTTTATCGAGACGGTTCGCGTGGGACTGATCGTCGGAAAGGCGGGTTCCCTCGTCGGTGATGGTGGCTTCCATCGCCTTGAGTTCCTTCTCGATGTTCGCCTTTTCGCCGTTCAGCTTCTCGAGGGCGACGTTGAGGGTCGTCACGTCGCCGGCCCCCTTTTCCAGCTGGCGTTCGAGGATCTGGATCTGCGAGTTCGCGGAGTTGATCGTGTTCTTCCTGGCGACCATCTCGCCGGCGATCTTGTAGGAGGACTCGCGGTCCTGGCTGACGCTCTTCAGGTGGGCGTCGAGCTCATCCTGGACCTTGGAAAGGTTCGCGTCGATCTCGGCCATGCGGCCGGCGACGGCGATTTCCGCAGCCTCTTCGTCGCGGAGGCGGCCTTCGGCGTCGGCGATCTCCTGGCCGCCGTCGGCGAGGTTCTTCTCGATCTGGGCGACCTCTTCGGTGATGGCCTGGCGCCGCGCCTCGTGGCCGCGCGCCTCTTCCTTCAGGACGGCCATGCGTTCCCGGATGCCGTCGATGGTGAGAACGACTTCGCGGGATTCGTTCTGGCGGGCCTGGAGCTGGGTCTCGAACTCCTGGACCTTCGCTCGCACGCCGCTCTTGCGGCTGTCGATCTCTTCGAGGAACTTTTCGATCTCGGCGACTTTGGCGATGAGGCCGCGGCGCATCGAATCGACGTTTTCCGCGTCGCCGTAGAGCTGCGACAGGTCGAACAGGACGAGGTCGATCTCGAGGGTGCGGATCTCGGCGGCGAGCGCCTGGTAGCGGCGGGTCTTTTCGGCCTGCTCGGCGAGCGGCCCGAGCTGGTTCTGGATCTCGCCGACGATGTCCTGGAGGCGGGTGATGTTGGCCCGCGTGTGATCGAGCTTGGTGAGCGTGTTCGCCTTGCGGTGCTTGAACTTCGTGATGCCGGCGGCCTCTTCGATGAGGGCGCGCCGGGACTGGGTGCGCTGGAAGATGATGTCCTCGATGTCGCCCTGGCCGATGACCGAGTAGCCGTCCTTGCCGATGCCGGTATCCATCAGCATTTCCCTGACGTCGCCCAGCAGGGCGCGGGTGCCGTTCACGAGATAGTTGCTCTCGCCGGATTTGAACAACTGCCGTCCGATGGTGACCTCGGAGAAATCGAGCGGCATCATCCGGTCTTCGTTGTCGAGAATGAGCTTCACCTGGGCAAACGCGGCCGACCGCAGGGTCGGGGAACCGGCGAAAATGACTTCGGCCATCTTGTTGCCGCGCAGGGCCTTCGCGCTCTGCTCGCCGAGAACCCATCGGATGGCGTCGCACACGTTGCTCTTGCCCGACCCGTTGGGGCCGATGATTGCGGTGATGCCGGGCTGGAAATCGAAGACCGTCTTGCGGCCGAACGATTTGAATCCCATGATTTCGAGGGATTTCAGATGCATGGTCTCTCCTGCGTCCTTCGGGAAAGCTCATTCCACCGGGGGAATGTCCGGCAAAAGCCGGTCAGTAAAAGTACCATATCCGGCCGGAAAATGACAGTCCCCAGAGGGTAAGTAGATGACGTCTTGTCAGGGAAGGCGTGTTCCGAGCATCGACCAGGTCGTCTGGTGGGTGTTTTCCAGCGTTCTGATCTCGATTTTTCCCGCGGCAGCCATGGAGACGATCTCGTCCCGGCGGAAATGATAGGAAACCGGCGCATGGAGCAGGTCGAAGCAGGCCGTCCAGATGAACTTCAGGTTACATTCCGACCAGAATATCATGTGCTCGTTCAGAGGAATGCGCCTTGCCATCTTTTCATCGTACCGACGCAGCGGGAGATACACGAAATGGATGCAGAAGAAGATGACCAGGGCGGGGATGCAGGCCAGAAATCTCAGGAGGACGAGCGGAAGCCTGTGAAGAACCGACTTGAGCGGCTCGACCAGCCCGGTCATCAGGAAATTGTTTTCGTGACTGTATGCGCAGACACCCGCAAGCCCGCCAGGTTTCAGAACCCCGGCCAGAACGGAAAAGGCCTGCCGATGGTCGATGATGTGCTGCAGCGCGTGGTCGCAGATCGATATGTCTGCGATGCCTTCCCTGAGCGGGTTTTTGAGCATGTCGCAACGCAGGAGAAGAAGGTTCGCGTCGGGACCGAAGAGATCACGAATCCGGTAGATTTCGTCGCCGATCTCGACCACGACGATCAACGCCGGCGAGTAGCGGGCGACGTGATAGGCCTCGCGGCCGTTTCCCCCGCACCAGATGACGACGTTCCGGTCGCGATACTCCTCCGGCCGGATCGGAATGAACTCACGGAAGCATTTTTCCCCGCAGAACCCTTTTCCGTCGAAATCTTCGGCAGACCAGCCGAGAACCTGATTCCATTGATAACTCCAGTTTTCGACGGTTCTGACCAGCGTCTCGTTTCCCGGAGAGCCGGTTCCCGCACCGGCAGACGAGCGTCTGCAACCGGTCTTGGCGATGCTCCGGCGTTCGGCCGGGGTGAGCAGCGCCTCCATCATGTCGGGATCGAGGAAGACGCAGACCCCGTCGACGATCGGGAACTCCGCCCCGCATTGTCCGCACGCAATGGAACCATGAATGATTTCATCACCGGATTCGGTCGCGGCCAGGCCGGAAGCGATCCCGAGATCGCCTCCGCAGCGGATGCACCGCAGGAGAGGGAGGTGGATGTTCTTCACCGGTTGCGTTCCATGCGAGCCTCAGGGTACCAGCGTTTCCGGGCAAAGTTCAACCGTCAATGCGGGAAATCTTTTTCAAACGCGCATCATTACTTGACGAAACCGTCGTTTTCGTGGAGAATTTAAGAATATTCCTCGTATCCGTACGATTTTTCCCTCAAGGAGGGCCTCGATGAAGCGCTTCAATACGAGTGTGGTCCGCGGAATCGCCCTTGCGTTCCTCGCCGTGATCGTCGTCACCGCGTGGCTTGGCGCCGGCAACCCCACCCTGGCTCCGAACGAAGACCTGAAATCGGCGTTCGACTCGATCTCCGTTCCCAAGGGCGACATCAGCACGCGCGTCCGGCTGATCTGGAAGAACGACGACGCTCTGTATGCCCGCTGGAAGATGATCGAGAGCGCGAAGGAGACGATCGACTGCACGTATTTCATCGTCGACAAGGACATCTTCGGCCAAGCGTTCCTCGGCCTGCTCGCAAAAAAGGCCCGCGAGGGCGTCCGGGTGCGCCTGATGATCGACGGGCGAATTTATAGATCAGGCTATATGAAGGGGATGCCCGACCGTTTCGAGGAGCTCGCGGCCGTTCCCAATGTCGAGATCAAGCAGTTCAACTCGATCGGCAAGTCGCTTCTGGCCATGTTCGAAGACTTCCGCGCGGCGTTCGCCAGCAACCATGACAAGATCATCATCGTCGACGGCAAGACCTCGATCATCGGCGGCCGGAACATCGGCCCGGACTACTTCGTCGGGAAAGGCGAATACGGCATCGTGTACCGCGACACCGACGTGCTGATGAGCGGCGAGCACGTGGCCGGCCAGCTCAAGAAGGCGTTCGAGGACGAGTGGAGCTGCCTGAAGAACTCGGTCGTGAAGCCCGACACGTTCAACTGGAAAGACCAGTCGGCCCGGCTCGACCTGGCGAACATGGCGCTGCGCCGGTTCATGCTCGGCCAAGGCCTGTATGACGCATCGAAGATCAAGCTGTCCGGCAAGCTGCCCGAGGCGCTGAAAGAATTCAACGAAGAGCTTTCCAAATACAAGAACCTCTCAAGCTACGCATCGTTCCAGCTGTTCCGGGGCGAACGCCCGAAGCCCGTCAAGATCCTCGACAAGCACTCCCGCCTCGGCGCCCTGAACGGCATTACCCCCACTCTGGTCAAGTTCATCGACTGCAGCAAAAACGAGATCATCATCCAGAACCCCTATCTGGTTCTCACCGCCGAGGCCGAAGCGGCCCTCAAGCGCGCGTCGGCGCGCGGCGTGAAGATCATCATGCACACCAACAGCGGCGGCTCGACCGACTCACTGTTTCCCCAGGCGTTCCTGATGTCCGACTGGAAGAAGATGCTCCAGGAGATGCCGACCTGCCGTCTGCTGGTCGCCCCGTCCATCAACGAGCGGCTTCATTCGAAAGTGTTCGTGTTCGACCGGCAGATCGCCGTCGTGGGCTCCTACAACATGGATGCTCTCAGCGAGCAGATCAACTCGGAAGTCGTCGCCGCCATCTGCGATCCGCAGTTTGCGACGATGACCGCTCTGCGCCTCTTCGACGACATGAAGGTGACCGTCGAATACAAGATCACCGTCGACAAGGACGGTAACGTGACCAAGGCCTACGGCCCCGAAGATCACTGCTCCAAGGAAATCGTCAAGAAGATGAACTTCCTGCGCAAGCTGACCTGGCTGCGCCCCGTGATCTGACCTGCAGTTCAAGCTCAACTCCCCCGGGTATCCCCCGGGGGAGTTGTATTTTCGTATCTATTTGCACGTAGAGGCGGGTTTGAAACCCGCCCCTGCAGTTGCCCTGATGTCTACCGGGGAGTCACGGAGTTGGGGCGCGTTCAGCCGCCATCGTGTCGGAGGCGACCTCCTCCTCTTCTTCCCGAATCAGCTCGAGAGCGCCGTTTCGTTCGATGATGCGGAGGCGGGGGATGTGCGGCAGGGCCGTGATGTCGTCCGGCTTCATGTTCAGAAGGCCTTTCCACATCAACTCTCCGAGATCGTGCGCCGCGATGGCGCGGCTCTTGATGCGTCCCTGGAGGAGGGCTTCGACTTCCGCTCCGAGTTCGCCGCGGACGGTCGGATTGATGGAGAATCCTGAAGGGTTCAGGAACAGGAACAAGTGAATCAGGACGACGAGGATCACCGTTCCCGCGAGCCGGGTGTTCAGGGACAGAGGTTCGATGTCGCCCAGGGCCTTCAGAAGCAGGACGACGCCGGTGACGACGAACAACGGCATGCCGCCCGGGTTCGCCAGCGCCAGCAGTCCGGTGAAGGCGTAGAAGATGACGATCGGGAAGTTTTCCTCGTCGATCCGGGAAAGGGCCATGAGATTGGGAATCAGGAAGATGCCGGCGATGAGGCTCATCAACTGCTGGTCGTCGGGATTGGGAAACAGGGTCGAGAGAGGCATGTCGCCGGAAACGGCGCTGGCGGCGCCCTCGGGGAAGCAGAGGATCCCGATGAGGGCACTGAGGATCAGCGTCAGACGGTAATCCGACCTGAACAGCGCGTAGGACGTGACAAGGGCGACCAGCACCCAGCTGTTGAGCCCGAGGGCGCTCGCCGCGGCCGTAATCGGGATCAGCATCACCCCGAACTTTTCCTTCAGCGCGTCGGAATCGAGGAGGGCGAGGAGCCCGACGGTGAAGATCATCTGCAGCAAGGCCCTCAGCCCGAGCAGGGGCTGCATGGCGAAAGAAAATATTCCTAAGGTTATTAAACCTGGCAATATTTCACGCCCCCTGAAGATCCAGTTCAGCAGGAGGCACCCCAGGGCGAAAAACAGGAGGTGGCAAAGCGTCTTGAGTCCCGCCAGCGACGCGGCGGACTGGGCGATTCCGAGCGCGATCGTCTCGGGGAGGAGCGCCCAGTTGATGTTCAGGTCGAACTCGCGCGCGAAGAGGAGGTCCCAGTAAGTGCCCGAGGAGAACGGGCAGGATCGGGTGTAGAAAAAGAGCACCGTCATCGTCGCCAGCAGGGCGAAGATGCGCTCCCAATCCCACGGCGGGGCTTCGTCCGGCTCGTCCGTCGCGACGGGAAACGTCATGGGAACTGCGGCGCGCGCCGCCTCTGGCGGTTCCGCGGCGGGGCTGGAACGGAGTTCTGCGTCTTTTTCCACGCTTCGTCCCTCCTCAGGGGTTCCTGATCAGCAGTCGACCAGCTTTTCCGGCTTGATCGGCATGACGCGGATGCGCCGGCCGGTGGCGTTGTAGACCGCGTTGGCGACCGCCGGCGCGATGCCCATCAGGGGCACTTCGCCGAATCCCTTGGCACCATAGGGGCCTTCGCTGTAGCCGTGCTCGACGATGATCGGGTCGATCTCGGGCGCGTCCTCGGTCGTCGGCAGAATGTAGGTCGCGAAGGCATTGTTCAGCATGCGCCCCTGGGGATCGTGCCGAATCTCCTCCATGGTCGCGTATCCAACGCCCTGGAGAGTCCCGCCTTCGATCTGGCCCTCAACCTGCTGGGGATTGATGGCTTTGCCCATGTCGTGGGCCGACGTGATCTTCAACACGCGGAGTTCGCCGGTTTCCATGTCGACCTCGACCTCAGCGACGTTCGTGGCGTAGCTATAGGTGAAGTAGGCGTTTCCCTGGCCGGTCTCCCTGTCGAAGGTCGAGTCGGGGGCGATATACCAGCCGAAGGCGCTTGGCTGAAGCCTGCGCAGATACATTTCCTTGACAACGTCGGGATACGCGACCTTTTTCCCCTGCGGGGCAGCCTTGATGAACGCAACGCCATCCACCAGGTCGACCTCGTCGGGCTTCGCCCCGAGCAAGCCGGCGGCCGATTCGAGGAGGCGGGGTCTCAATTCCTTCGCCGCCGCCGCCAGGGCGTTTCCGGACATGAAGGTCGTTCGGCTCGCGACGGTTGGGCCGGAGTCGGGAACGAAGCCGGTATCGGTCTCGACCAGGAACACCTTGTCAAAGGGGATGCCGAGCGCATCGGCGGCGATCTGGGGAAGGATCGTGCGGGCCCCCTGCCCCATCTCGGTGTTGCCGACGGCGCACTGGACCGTGCCGTCCTTCATGATGATCATGCTCGCGCCGGCGCGGTCGAGATGCTTGCCGCCAGCCCCGAGGCCGACGCCGTAATATACGGTCGAAATACCGATGCCGCGGCGAACGTTGCCGCTGCGGGCGGAAGGATGCTGCCATTTTTTGGTCCAGTCGGACTTCGCGACGGCTTTGTCGATCGTCTCGGAAAGACCGCACGACTGGTCGATCACCTGGCCGGTGACGGTCTTCGCTCCGAGTTTCAGGCCGTTGCGCCGCCGGATCTCGACGGGGTCGATCTTCAGCTCGTCGGCGATCTCGTCGATGAGGGTTTCGCCCGCGAAGATGACCTGCGGCGAGCCGAAGCCGCGGTAGGCGCCGCACGGCACCTTGTTGGTCGCCATCGCGAAAGACTGGATGAGGACGTTGTCGCAGACGTACGGCCCGAGGGCGTGGACCGTTCCGCGCCAGAGGACGATCGGGCTGAGCGTCGCGAAGGCGCCGCCGTCGACGTAGTATTTTATATCTGCAGCAATAATCTTCCCGTCGGCGTCGGTGCCGACTTTCATCTGGATCAGTGCCGGATGGCGTTTGGAACTTGCGATGATATCTTCTTCGCGCTTGTAGACGAGTTTCACAGGCCGTTCGAGCAACTGCGCGATCATCGCGGCGTGTCCGGCGAGGATCGAGGGAAAATCCTCCTTGCCGCCGAAGCCGCCGCCGGTCGTGGTCTGGACGATGCGCACCTTGTTTCGCTGACAGCCGAGGATGTCGGACACGGCGTCATGGACGTAGAAGGGGCATTGCATCGACCCGTAGACGGTCATCGATCCCTCGATGCCGGGCACCGCGATCATGCCCTGGGTCTCGAGGTAGGCGTGCTCCTGGTAGGGGGTTTCGTATTCGCGTTCGAAGATGCGGGTCGCCTTCGCGAAGGCGGCGTCGAGGTCGCCGTGTCTGATGACGTATCTGCTGAAAATATTGTCTGTTTTATACAGCCGCGGCGCGGACGGCTCGAGCGACTCGCGTATCGAGAGGATCGGCTTGAGGGGCTCGATGTCGAGTTTCACCGCCTCAGCGGCGGCATATGCCTGCTCCGGCGTATCGGCAGCGACGAGGGCGACCGGCTCGCCGTGGAACTTCACGAACTCGGAAGCGAGGAACGGCTGGTCGTCGAGAACAAGGGGGTTCACATTCCGGCCGGGAATGTCGGCGACCGTGAAGACCCGGTGAACGCCGGGCATGGCGAGCGCCTTCGACGCGTCGATTCCCTTCAGCCTGCCGTAGGCAACGGGAGAGCGGACCGTGGCGGCATGGAGCATGCCGGGAAATGAATAGTCATCAATATATTTTGCTTTTCCGTTGACCTTATCCCAGGCGTCTTTCCGCGGAAGCGATAAACCGACGGCAGGCATGAGGGACCTCCTCGGGGCAGTTGGAATTGGAACGAATGGTTCGCCATGAGTGTATCACGGTCACGACTTGGTGTGCATCACCCAGATGCCGTCCCAGTCGTCGGGCGGCGGTTCGCGCAGAAAGTGCGCGCACCGGTCGGCATACACCTTCGACAGGGTGTCGCCCGGGTGGAGCCGGAGCGCCTCGCCGAACGCCCGGCCGGCCGCTTCCCACTCGCGTTTGTGGTAGAGGTCGATGGCGTTTTTGTAGCAGGCGAGCAGGTCGTCCATGTTCGGGAACGAGGTCGTGTCGTGGTGGTCGAGGATCTCGTAAATTTTCGCGGGGCGGTTTTTGCCCTTGACCCGCAGCAGATCGACTTCGCGCGAGCGGTGCGGATAGACGAGCCGGCTGAAGCTGTTCTCGCTGACGAGAATGCTCGTGCCGTAGAACTTGTTGGCGCCCTCGAGGCGCGAGGCGAGGTTCACGCCGTCGCCGATGACCGTGTAGTCCATGCGTTTGAGCGAGCCGATGTTGCCGACCAGCACGGTGTCGGTGTTGATGCCGACTCCGATGTCGATCGTCTGGAGGCCCTTCTCGACGCGCTTCCCGTTGAACTCCTTGAGCGCGCGCTGCATCTCGATGGCGGTGATGACGGCGCGGTCGGTGTCCTCGCTGGTCGTGAACGGCGCGCCGAAGACGGCCAGCATGGCGTCGCCGATGAACTTGTCGAGAATTCCCCCGTGATGGAACACGATGTCGACCATCGTGGTGAAATACTCGTTCAGCATCGCAACGGTGTCCTGGGCGCCGAGCCGCTCGGAGATCGTGGTGAAGTTGCGGATGTCGCTGAAGAGGACCGTCAGTTCCTGCATCTTGCCGCCGAGCATGCCGTCGGAGTTGAGGAGCTGGTCGGCGACCTCCTTGTTCATGTAGCGTGAAAGCGTGCTTTTGAGGCGCTTTTCGCCGGTCAGGTCCTCGAAGGCGAGCAAACCGCCCATGGGGCGGTTCTGCGCGTCGTGCAGCGGCGCGACGGCCATGTTGAGCGAGACGCGGCGCCCCTGCCGGTCGACGATCTCGGCGTCGAGGAAGTTGTCAGCCTCCTGGGTGGCGATGACGCGGCGCAGGCTGTCGACGATCCAGTGGTTGTCGCCGGTGAAGAAGATGTCGGCGTATTTTCCGAGGATCTGGTCGGTCGTCACGCCGAATGTGCGCAAGGCCACGGCGTTGCACTTCTCGATCCTGCGCATGGCGTTCACCGTGATGACGCCGTTGCTGAGGCTTTCGAGGATGCTCTCGCTGTAGTTCTTCATGTTCAGCACTTCGTCGAACAGCTTGGCGTTCTCGATCGCGATCGCCGCCTGCGCCGAAAAGGTCTTGAGCTTCTTCTCGTCGACGCGGGTGAACACCCCCACCCTTCTGTTGAGCACCTGCGTGACGCCGATCGTTTTGCCGGTGCGGTTGACGACGGGCATGCAGAGGATGTTCTTCGTGCGATAGCCGGTTTTGCGGTCGATTTCCTTGTTGAACCGGGGATCGGCGTAGGCGTCCGGGATATTGATCGTCTCGCCGCTCGTGAACACCTTTCCCGCAATGCCGAGGTGGGCGGGGAAACGGATCTCCTGGTCGTTGAGGCCCAGCGCGACCTGCGACCAGAGTTCGTTGGTTTTCTCGTCGTGCAGGAACAGCGTCGCCCGGTCGGCGTCGAGGATCATCGTCACGGCCTGCATGATCTTCTCGAGAAGCGGCTTGAGGTTCAGCTCGGAAGAGATCGCCGCAGTGACTTCCTGCATGCGGTCCTCGCTCTCGCGCGCCCGCCGGGTCAGTTCGAGATCGCGCGCGTTTCTGAGGGCCGCGGCCGCGTTGCCCGAGATGTCGGCGACGGCGGCAAGGTCAGCCGGGGTGAACTCGCCGGATGTTTTGTTGAGAAGCTCGATGACGCCGACAGGAATGTCGCTTCCGGCGACCCGTAGCGGGACAGCGAGGATCGATTTCGTGACGAAACCGCTCTGGCGGTCGATTTCCTTATTGAAGCGAACGTCGCCGTATGCGTCGGTGATGATCTCGGCCTGGCCTGACGCCATAATAGCGCATGCGATACTGCTTCCCGGCGACAGGCGGATCTCCTCGACCTCGTTCCCGTGCATGACGCGGGAGAACAGTTCGCCCGTTTCGGGGTCGAGCAGGAACAGCGTTCCCCGCTCGGCCCCGACGATCCGGACGGCGATGCCGACCGTGATGGAAAGCAGGTTGTTGAGGAGGGACGTCGAGGCGTCGAGCAGCCGGGCGACATGGGAAAGCACCCCGCTCAGCATGGCGCGTCCCGTTTCGGGCGACCGACCGGCAAGGGCGGAGATGAGCCCGTCCACCTGCGCCGACGTGAGGCTTCCGTCGGCCAGCGCAGACAGCAGGTCCGGTGGAAGCGGTTCCCCCGTCTCGTCGCAGGCCGAAGCACCGTCGACCCGCTCACCCGAAAGAATCTTTTTCAGATTCTCCACAACGCTGGCCAGTTTCATGCATCCTCTCTCACCGCCAGTCTATCAGCGCACATCCCCGAATACAATCCCTCCAGGTGCCGAAAGGCCCGCGCACATCGGCGCGGGCCTTTCGTTCGGTTCGTTCACTCCCCGTTCGATTCGAGGGGTTTCGGAAGCTTTCCGAGGGACGGGACGAGCAGTTTCAGCGCGGTGTCGATGAGTTTCGTGCGGACGGATTCGCCGGTCACCGCTTCGAAACGGAAGCCGAGGTATATTCCGCGATATGCGTTGCCCGATTCCGATGTGCCGGACACGGAGAGGCCGGCGGTCCGGCCGTCTTCGGTTTTCACGAAGGGCGCGGCGGGAGCATCGCACGCCATGATCGTCACGTCTTTTGCCGACTGCGCCGAGTCTTCCCCGTTCAGTTCGAAGGGAACGGCGGCGCCGTCCTTCGAGGCGAACGACAGGCGGGGAAGATCGCGGTCGTCTTCGAGATAGCGGAATTTGAAGAACCCTTCGAGCAGGGGCATATTGGTGTTCTTCTGCTCGACCGACTGGGCGGCGAGGAACAGGGCTCCGCCGCCGGAGAGGTAGTTCGCGAGGTCGTCGGCCGAAGGAGCGAGTTCGCCGAAGGAACTGACCGAGACGCTGTCGGTGAAGACGGCGCCGTTCCGGTACTGGCGAAGAATATCGGCGTATTTATATCCGAACACCTTGGGGTCCCACAGGATATCGGGCTGAAGGCCGAGGTTCTTGAACGCGCGAAGCAGAAGCGGCAGCGTGCCCGGGTCTTCGACCATGCCGCCGGTGACCAGCACCGGGGAGTTGGCGCGATACTGCGGAACCCGCGCGATGAACTCGTCCCATCCCGTGTCGCGGGCGAACCGGAGGGATTTGTAGGCAGTCCGGAACTCGAGGCAGTAAGGGTAATAGATCGACAGGCCGTAGCTGTTGCCCATCCCCTGGGTGTGGCCCTCGGCGATGAGCGGGGAGCCTGCGGCGAAATCGTTCACGATCACGTATTCGCGGCCGGTGCGGTCGGTGAAGTCGGGGCTCGTCTTCCCGTTTGTATACTCGATGCGATAATTGATTTCGGTCACGTATTCGCGCTTTTTGGCGACCGGGTCGATCACCAGGCCGAACGGCCCGATGGCGCAGACGTAGTCGCCGTTCGCGTCGGGCCCGCGCAGGGGGGTGCGGACGAACCGCGAGTGCCAGACCGTGCTTCCGCGGGGCCTCAGCTCGGCCGGCGGCTGCTTCCAGCCGTTGTAGCCCCAGATCACCGCGCCCGGGGTGCGGCGCTTGATGACGACGGGCTGGGACAGGCGGTCGACCAGCTTCGGATAGCCGATCGTTTTTACAATATCAACACATATATTTCTGACCTCATCGGGCATCGACTTGATGGTGGCGAGCCGAACCACGAGGTCGTGCAAATCGACGAAGCTGGCCTCGCTGTAGCGGCGGATCTTCGCGAAACTGCCGTATTCGTCGATCAGCGCCTGGGTATAGGCGTCGTGGTTCGCCGAGAGAGCCTCGCCGAGCTTTCCGACGAGCGCCGCGAGCGGCTGGATGCGGGACAGGTCGTAGGCGGACTTCGTCACCGAAGCCCCGCCGAGCACCTTCGTTGTCTGCGAACCGCCGGCGGCGAAGGATTTCACGTAGCCCGCGACCATTTCCCGGGCGGCCATGCGCGGCGTGATGCCGGGGGTTTCCCTGAGCGGCTTGAGGGTGTCCTGGTAGGGCATGCCCTGGCCAGGCTCGGTTTCTTCGGACGCGATCATGAAGTCGCACACGTCGCGCAGCTCGTAGGCGATCTCGATCATGCCCATGAGGCAGGCGTCGAAGTCGATGATGTCGAAGCGGGGGTGTTTCGGATTCACCTTTTCGAGGGCGGGTTTGGCCTGGTTGCAGGCCCAGACGATGTCGGGCACGGTGAGGTTGTTGCCGGACTCGTCGTCGTAGGAGATGCCGACCCAGCCGGCGCCGTGGTTCCAGATGACCGCCATGAACCGGTCGGCGGGATAGTTCTCGATGCCCCACGTCAGGAACTCGGCCAGTTCCTTCCTGCTGCCCATATCGCGCTCACCAAGGTTCGCGACGAGCTTCGAGCCGATCTTCTTCGTGCGCTCGCGGACGACCTCGTACCGGCGGGTGCCGATCCAGTTGCCGTCCTCGATCGTCTCGCCCTTCGCGCCCTTCTGGCGGTCGATCTGCACGACGATGTTGAGGTTCTCGTCAGAGCCGACCAGCTCCATCTCGTTGAGGTCTTTCATGCCGCTGTTTTCGAGGTCGTTGTCGGCGTTGAGGAAGACCAGCACCGTCCATTGCTTGCGCTTCTGCGGAACCAGCGCGGAAACGGTCGCCGGGCCGTGCGTGATATACGGCACGTCGTCGTGCTGGGCGTCGTCATACCACCAGATCGGGAAATCCTTGCGCGGAACATCCGCATACAGGCCCTTCACGGCATCCCAGGAATCGAGAGCGGCGCTGTTCTGGAAGCGGCCGACGAGCGTTTCGAGCCGGTCGGCGAGCCGAATCGACTCCGGGGACGTGATCAGGCCCGAGGAACCGATGCGCTGGGCCCGACCGAACGCCAGGGCGTCCGACATGTGTTTGATGACGCCCGCATAGGCCAAGTCGAGGGGAAACGGCGACGTCTCGGCCGCACCGATGATCTTTTCCCGGGCCGCGTCGCCGGTAACGCCGGTCAGGATGTCGACGGTGAGCTCGGCCAGCTTGGCGTCGTAATTCGCGAGCAGCTGCTTCCGGTAGGCGCCGGTGATATTGGCCCGGAAATTTTTCCGGATCTTTTCGGGAAAATCCTTCAGCAGGTCGGTCAGAAACGCCTTCGAGCGCGGATCGGCCAGATACTGCAGCGTCACCTTCTTCTGCTGAACTTCACGAATCAGCTTCAGGTCCGAATCGAGGCCCGCCACCGCCCATGCCGCGGCCGCAGACAACATCAGAACTCCGCTCAGGATTCCCGCGAGAAATTTATGCAAAGAAGCTTTCATCGAAGCATCTCCTTCATTCGTGACAACTCCGCCCAGCAGTGGGAGGTTTATCTATCAATCATACCGATTCCTGTACGCCTGTCAATGTTCTTTCCCGCTCCTTCTCCTCCTCGCTCGTCTCACATGGAACACGACGATCACCCGCCTACTCGATACCGTTCGTGCTGAGCCCGTCGAAGCACGACTGCCCCGAATGGTGATTTGCATAGCTTCGAACGAACCGGATAGAATGACGCCGGAATCGTTTCAGAACGGTCTCGCTCCAGGACTTCTCCGGCACCGGAGGGCACGCGCATGAGTTCCACTTCTTCGGCCGAACTTCTCAGCAATTTGCAGAGGGCGTTTCAGCTCGATGACACCCGTCAGATTCTCTCGCTTCTCGATAAAGCCGGAAAGGCCGACGACGAGCAACTTTTATTGTTTTTAATATACAAAGGCTTCGCCCATCCCGACGCCGACGTCCAGCAGAAGTGCGTCGCGCTCGTCCAGCCGCATATCGGCAAGGTGACGGAGCCGCTCCTGGTGCTCCTCAACCATCCGAACGAGAACGTCCGTTACTGGGCCCTTTCGCTTCTCGGCGGCGCGGGAAAACTCAACCACGACCAACTGGCCGAGGTATTCAAGCGCAACGAGAAAGACGAGACGAAAATCCTGGCGGCCGACCTGCTGTTTGCCGGCCCGGAAAGCCCGGCGACGTTCGAGCTGCTCATCCGGCATCTCGGCGACCCGAGCTGGGCGTTGCGGCGTCATCTCAACAAGCGGCTGGCGGCATACGGCGAAAAACTGCTGTCACCCATCAGCACGGTTTTCGCCGGGGGGAACCTGCACGAGAAATACTGGGCCCTCAAGCTGCTGATCGACCTCTCCGGCCCCAAGGCCATGCACAACATCCGGAAATTCCTGACCTCGAAGGATTTCACGGTCAAGCTGTACGCCATCGCGGCGCTCGAATACGTCCCGGGTGACCAGGCCCTCGGCTTCCTGTTCGCGACCCTGATGGAGGAGTCGCCGGTCATGCGGTACCAGGCCGCCCATATCTTCGCGACCAAAGGGGAGCGCGCCCTTGACGAAGCGGTCAAGTTCATCCGCGAGAAAGGCCCCGAACTGAAGGATGAGCTGAACGTCATGACCGGCAAGATCCTCGCGGAACGCAGCCGCCATTTTTTCAGGGAACAACTCGAGAGTGCCGATCCCGACGACCGGTTCTACGCTTTGCGCGCCATCGGGCAGAATCCAGACCAGGAAGGCGTCCGGCTGCTGGTGCGGGCGTTCAAGGATCCCGTCTGGATCATCCGGCGGCTGGCGTCCGACCTGCTCGCGAATCTCATCCCGCGGGCACACGAGGAGCTGATCGCGGCCCTCAACGATCCCTCCTTCGACACGATCTTCTGGGCGGCCAAAACGCTGGGCTCGGGCCGTGACGCATCGGCGGCGCGGCCTCTGCTGACGCTCGTCGATCACCATCCGAACCCGAACGTGCGGGTCTGCGCCGTGAAGGCGCTGTGCAAACTCGACGTCGAGTACGTGGCCGAGCTGCTCATCCTCAATTTCCGCGATGCGCCTCCCTCGGTCCGGACGGCGATTTCCGAGGGGCTGGTCCAGATGAGCCGGCTGAAGGTCATCAAATATCTTGTCATCTATTTATTCGATCGCGACAAGTCGATCTCGTTCTGGTGCGAGAAGACGCTCAAGGCCCTTCAATATCCGGCCCTTTCGAGCCTGCTCGGCATCCTCGTGACGCTCGACACGGCCCAGCAGGAGAAGTTCATTTCCTACCTGCACCATCTCAAGGCGGAGCAGCTGCACAAGATTCTCGGCCGGGAAAAAGTGACGATGGCCGACTTCGATCCCGACCAGCTGCCGAGCGACGAATACGTGCCGGTGCCGCTTTCCCAGTATCGCACTCTCGACGACCTGCTGGCCCAGCTCAAGGAGCAGCACGGTTCAGACCTTCATCTCAACGTCGGCCTGCCGCCGATGTTCCGCGTTCACGGCGAACTGACGCGTACCAATCTTCCCTCGATCACCGAGGAACGCGCGTCGCAGCTGATCCTGTCGATCTTCAACGAGGAGCAGCTCGAGCGATTCAAGTCACACTGGGAAATCGATTTTTCATACGAGGTGAAGCACGTCGGCCGGTTCCGGGCGAACATCTTCCGGCAGCGGCAGGGCGTCAGCGGCGTGTTCCGGCTGATTCCCACGCAGATTCCGACGTTCGAGGAGCTCGGCCTGCAGCGGTCGGTGTTCGAGCCGCTCTGCGAGAACCGGAACGGGCTGATCCTCGTGACCGGCCCGACCGGCTCGGGCAAGTCGACGACGATGGCGGTCATGGTCGATTACATCAACAAGTCGCGCCATGAGCATATTCTGACGATCGAGGATCCCATCGAGTTCGTGCATCAGCACAAGCGGTGCAGCATCAACCAGCGCGAGCTCGGCACCCACACCCACTCGTTCGCCGATGCCCTGCGCTCGTCCCTGCGGGAAGACCCCGACGTCATTCTCGTCGGCGAGATGCGCGACCCCGAGACGATCAAGCTGGCCCTCACGGCGTCGGAAACGGGCCACCTCGTCTTCTCGACCCTGCACACCATCAGCGCGAGCGAGAGCATCAACCGCATCATCGGCGCGTTCCCGGCCGACCACCAGGACCAGATCCGGCTCGAACTGGCCGGCGTCTTGCGGGCGATCATCTCCCAGAAACTGCTTCCCCGCAGCGACCGGAAAGGGCGCGTGCTGGCCCACGAGATGCTCATCTGCAACATCGCCGTGCGCAACCTGATCAAGGAGGCCAAGACCGAGCAGATCATCTCGATCATGCAGACGGCGTCCGGAGAGCACATGCAGACGATGGACCAGGCGCTCGCCCGCCTCGCCGCCTACGAGATCTGCTCCGTCGAAACGGTCATGCCGCACGTGCAGGACAAAAAATCCTTCCAGCAACTGATGCAGGGCATGACTCCGAAGTCGGGAACCCCGCACGCCGCTCCGGCTTCAGCACCCGCCGCCCCGGCCGCCCAGAAACGCCCCGTCAAACCCTGAGACCTTGGAAACCAGAGCCGCATCATCATTCCGTTCGTGCTGAGCCTGTCGAAGCACGAATGCCCCCTCGCCCCCTTCGGCAGACTCAGGGCAGGCTTCGACAAGCTCAGGGCGAACGGTCTCACCTCATGAAAAGGCCCTGTGCCGTCAGGCCCGCCACCTCAGGCGAAGGGTCAGGGAGTTGAGGACGACGGAGATGGAGGAGAGGGCCATCGTCATGCCTGCTACGGCGGGCGTGAGGCTGTAGCCGGGGCCCCAGAAGGGCTCCAGCAGGCCGGCCGCGAGGGGCAGGGTCAGGATGTTGTAGAAGACGGCCCAGGCCAGGTTCTGGCGGATCTTCGCGATCGTCGCGCGGGAGAGGTCGACGGCGAACGGGACGAGGGACAGGTCGCGGCGCACCAGCACGAGGTCGACGGCCTCGCGGGCCGCGTCAGCGCCGGAGCCGAGGGCGATCCCCACCGTGGCGGCGGAAAGCGCCGGCGCGTCGTTGATCCCGTCGCCCACGAACGCGGTCGGGCCGCGCCCGATGTATTCGCGCAGGATTTCCAGCTTCTGCCCGGGAAGCACGCCCGCACGGAACTCCGTGATGCCGGAGGCGGCCGCGGCGGCGCGCACCGGTTCCGGCCTATCGCCGCTGATGATGACGGGCTCGATCCCCGCGGCCCGGAGTGCGGCTGAAACGCCCGGTGATTCGGCCCGAAGCAGGTCGGCAAGGCCAAAGACGGCGACAACCTCGCGGCCCGACGCGGCGAACACGGGTGTCAGCGCCTTTTCTGCGAATCCGGCCGGGAGTTTCGGGGGCTTCACTCCTTCCTCGGCAAGCAGATGTTCGCTGCCGATGACCAGCCGTTCGCCCGAAGACGACACTCCGACGAGCCCGAAGCCCCGTTTTTCCTCGACGGAAACGAAGGAATGGGTATTATTTTTTTCTATATATTGAGAAAGGTTTTTATGAATGCCGTGCGACAACGGATGCAGGGACCGCGACGCCAGTTCGGCGATCGCGGGGGCGAAGCGCCGGCATCCGTCCTGCGCGAGCCATGCGACGTCGGCAACGGCGGGCACGCCCTCGGTGAGCGTGCCTGTTTTATCGAATAAAATATATTTCACGCCGGCGAGGGCTTCAAGCGACGAGGGCTTCTTCACGAGCAGACCTCTCGCCATCGCAATGCCGCTCGACACGACGATGGCCGTCGGCGTCGCGAGGCCGAGAGCGCATGGGCAGGCGACGACGAGCACGCTGACGGCGTGCATGAGCGCCGTGTTGAGGCCTTTCCCGGCGAACAACCAGCCGGCGAACGTCGCTGCGGCCAGCGAGACGACAACCGGCACGAAGACGTCCGACGCCCGGTCGGCGAACCGCTGGAGGCGCGGCTTGTCCGCCTGCGCGCGACGCATCGTCCGGATCAGGCTCTGAAGCGTCGACTCGGCGCCGCGGCGTGTGGCCCGCACGCGCAGTTCGCCGTTCAGGTTGACGCTGCCGGATACCACGGGCGAGCCGGGCGACTTCGCGACCGGCATCGATTCGCCGGTCAGCAGACTCTCGTCCGCCGACGAGTCGCCGGCCGAGACCTCGCCGTCGGTCGGGAAGCGTTCGCCCGGGCGTATCACCAGCTGATCTCCGGGCTCGACGGCATCGACGTGGATGTCGACGACCGCGCCGTCAGGGCCGACGCGGCGGGCCGTTCCCTGCTGGAGGTTCGTCAGGCCGCGCAAAGAAGCGGCGGCTTCGCGCCGGGCGACAGACTCGAGGCGTTTTCCGATCGAGATGAACAGGATGAGCAGGGCGGCCGCCTCGAAATGGATCATGCCGTGATGCCCCGCGAAAGAGGGCATGGTCAGGACGAGGGCCGAGTAGCCCCAGGCTGCGCCCACTCCGAGCGCGACGAGAACGTCCATGTTCGTGCTGCGGTTTTTCAGCGATCGCACGGCACCCGAAAAGAAATGCCGCCCGGAGGTCATCAGGAGAAGTCCCGACAGCACCATCTGGGAGAACCGGTTCGCCCAGGTATCGGCGGCGCCCATCGCGAGAACGGCGACGGGAAGAGCCAGCAGCGCGGTGAATGCGAGCCCGGCGCGGCCGGTTTCCCCGACCGGCTCGGCATCGAGGGGCCGGGCCTCGTATCCCAGGCTGACGATCTGTTTCCGGATCGTTTCGGGGTCGATCTTTTCAGGATCGAACGAGATTTCCGCCGATTCGTCGGCGAGGTAGACGCGGGCGGAAAGAATGCCGTCGAGCCTGGAAAGCCCCTTTTCGATGCCGCGCGAGCAGTTCGCGCAGCTCATTCCCCCGATGAGCAGGAAGAGATCTGCCGGGGTGCGCCTCGTGGCGCCGGGCTGGTCAGAAGGCATCGCCCCGGGTATCGGATGCAGGGGCCGGCGGGTTGGTCTTCAGATGCTCGATGGTCTTTTTCACGGTCTCGAGGGTTTCGCCCTCACCCATGCCGTGCAGTCTGCCGTCGGGATCGACGGGCCAGGCGCCCTGGACGAAGTTATTCACCTGGAAGCGCCCGGGGGCTCCGGGCACCAGGAACACCAGCACCTGCCGGCGGGGCTTGAACACGACCTCATCCTCGAATCCGCCGCCGATCGTGTCGACGAGAATCTCGTCGCCGGGTTTCGCCTCGCCCTTCAGGGTTTCATGGACCGTGAGAACGTTCTCGACCTGCGCAAAGCCCTTTTCATCCGTGCCCGTTTCGGTGCTTTTCTTGAGGCTGACAACCGCGATGAGTTCCGAGCCGGCGATCAATTGATCGTTGGGGATGGTCTGAATCATGGCAAACGCGCCTCCGATCACGAGCAACATACCGAGCACAAGAGGAATCGTTCGTGCGCACCAGGAGTGTTTCATGACACTTCTCCTTTTCCCGGGGATGGGCTCTGGCGGTCGGCTGCACGCCGTCTTCCCCGCATAAACGCAAAACATCCGCATGCAGATTGCCAAAGCGACACGTTTCATTTAACCATGATGATAGCCAAAACACAAACCACCTCCACGGACATCCACGTGAAAATTCTGCAACTGGTGAACGCTCTCACCTGGGGCGGCGCGCAGATCCTGGTCTCGGACCTGGCGCGTGCAGCCAGGCGGGCCGGCCACGCCACGGTCATCGCCGCCTTCCGCGACGGGCCTCTCAGTGCCCCGCTGCGCCGGGAAGGCTTCGACGTCAGGATCCTGGGCGAGGAACTGTTCGACATCGCCGCGGCCTGGCGGCTTCTCGCGCTCTGCCGGGAGTTCCGCCCCGACGTGATCCACTCCCATTTGTCGCGGGCGACCTTCTGGGCCCGGGTTCTTCGGAACCGACTGACGGAAACCAGGCTGGTGACGACGATCCACGGCTTCGAATCGGGCAGGTTCCACTCCGTCGAAAAGCGCATGGCGAGCCTGTCCGACCACATTCTCTTCCCGAGCGGGTTTCTTGCCGACTGGTATGAGAAAAGCATCCACAAACTGCCGCCCGGCCGCGCATCCGTCATCTACCCAGGGGTGGAAACCTCGACGACGCCCCGAGCGGTGCGAACGTCGCCGGGGCGCCCCATCAGGATCGGAACGCTTTCCCGCCTTCATCGAGTCAAGGGTGTCGACATCCTGCTCGAGGCGTGCGCCGGACTGTGCTCCAGGTATCCCCTGCGGATCGTGATCGGCGGCGACGGGAAGGAGCGGGGCAATCTCGGGACACTCGCCGCGCGTCTCGGCATCGACGCCTGCGTGGAATGGACCGGCCCGGTTTCCTCCCCGAAGGAGTTTCTCGACACCCTCGACATCTTCGTCGCACCCTCGCGCGAGGAGGCCTTCGGCATCACGATTTGCGAAGCCATGGATCGCAACCTTCCGGTCGTCGCCAGCAGGGTCGGCGGAATCCCCGAAATCGTCCGTGACGGCGTCGACGGTCTTCTGGTGCCGCCGGAGGACAGGAATGCCCTCGCACGGGCCATCGAGCGGCTTCTGCAGGACGAGCCGAGCCGGCTCGCGATGGGCATCTCCGGCAACCGCCGCGTCAATGCGGAGTTCCGCCGAAAATCATGCCTCGACACGCACATGATATTATATCATAACATATTGCATCACTGGCCCGGCGATCGGGCCGCCGTCCATCTTGCCGTTTCGTCATGCGAACTCGGCGGCGGCGAGCGGTTGGCTCTTTCGCTCGCGCAGGCGCTCCGGCGTCGCGGATTCCGCATCACGGCCACCTGCGCCGGCGATCCGCTCGCGGCCAAGCTCAGAGAGTCGGGCATCGCGACGTCCGTCGCTCCGATGACGGCCGGCGGCTTGTTCTTCGGCGTCCGCCTGGCCCGGGACCTCCTGATTCACCGTCCCGATCTCGTCAGCGCCCACCTGAACCGGGCGGCCCTGGCCTCGGGCCTGCTGCGTCTCATCGGCGGGCCGAGCGTGATCTCCCACGTTCACGGCCTGAACCGGGAGATCTACTACCGGTTTTCCGACCATCTCGTCGCCGTTTCGGAATCCGTCGGCGAGCATCTCCGAAGCCAGGGCATTCCGCCTGAGCGAATTTCCGTCATCCCGAACCGCATTCCCGGAAAGCCGATGCATCGAACCGCTCCCCCGGCCCCGCCCTGGGTCGTCGGCATTCCCGCGAAACTCCACGCGAACAAGGGACACCGCTGGGCGTTCAATGCTATAGCAAGTAATATTCATAATCTGCCGGATCTGCGAATCGAGATTTTCGGCGACGGCCCGGAGCGCGCGGCCCTCCAATCCTTCGTCACATCAGGCCCGCTGAAGGGGATCACGACGTTTCACGGATTTGAGCCCGACATGGACGCCTGGTATCCGAAACTCCACCTGGTCATGCTTCCGTCCCTCGGCGAAGGCATCCCGCTGAGCCTGATCGAGCCGATGCGGTGGGGCCTCCCCTGCATCGCGACGAATGTCGGCGGCATTCCCGAAGTGGTCGAGGACGGCGCGAACGGCGTACTCGTGAAACCCGGCGACGAAGCGGGGCTGATCGACGGCCTGAACAGGCTTCTTTCCGGACCGGCATACGAGTCATTCCGCGCCGCCGCACGCGCGAAGTTTCAGGCGATCAATGATTTCGAGGGAATGATCGACCGGTTCGAGCACGTCTGCGCCGATGTTTCCGGCCTGCCCGGCTTCGACACGGCCGTCCCTCGCTCGTCATGAGCGGCCGGTCGATGCTCTTCGCGGGCGCCGTTCCCTGGAACGGCCTCCGACAGCGGCACCAGGCGCTCGCCTCGGGGCTTGCCGGCGACGGCTGGGACGTGACGTATCTCGATCCGCTGCTAAGCGGCGGCTGGGGAGCCAGGCTGCGGGAACTGGGCTGCAGGCTGAGAACGCTTTCGATCCGCGTTCCCTTTCGGGCCGCCGGATTTCCCGGTCTCCAGGCTGTTGCGATGAAACTTGCCATGATTCACCTGGCGGCGAACGGCGTCAGACCGTCCGAAACACGTCTCTGGGTGGGCGAACCCTCGCTTTCGCCATTATCCCGATTTCCTTGGAATTCGATCGTTTACGACCGGTGTGACAGGCACGGTGCGTTTCCGGGCCAGCGACGGCTCCCATGGCTCGTTCACGAGCAGCGGCTGTACCGGCGCGCCGATCTCGTGTTCGCCTCCTCGCCCCTGCTGGCCGACGAAGCCGCCGAAGCCGGGGCGGCTTCGGTTCATCTCGTGCCGAACGCCGTCGACGCGCGCTGGCTTTTTCCGCAGCCGCCGAAACGACCGGCCGGCCCGCCGTTCCGGCTGGTTTCGGCCGGTGCGCATTACGAATGGACGGACCACGCGTGGCTTGCAGCCCTCGCCGAACACCCCGGCGTCGAACTGCACATCGCCGGTCCGGGCCGGGGCCGGGGCTGGAAAGACCTGCTGGCCCGCCCCGGCGTCACCTGGCACGGCGTCCTCGACCATGCGGCGCTCCGCGAACTGCTTGACCGGTGCCACATCGGCCTGATACCGTTCCGGGACGATCCGCTGACGGCCGGGGTCGATCCGGTGAAAGCCTACGAGTATGCGGCGAGAGGGCTTGCCGTCTGGGCCCCGCGCATCGAATCCCTGCGCCGGCATCCCCTGGTCACACGGACACTGACGCCGGTCGAAGCGGCGGACCGGCTCGGAGCAGACGCCTCGCTCGCGCCTCTGACGCTGAGGCCTGCGACCTGGGACGACCGGCTCGCCGTGATTTGCAGATTGTTGAAGGAACGGAAGGGACGATGACCGCCAGGCACCTGCTGCTGATCGGCTTTTTCGGCGAAGGCAACCTCGGAGACGACGCGATTCTCCGGGGAATCGCCTCCGCCATGCCGCCCGGCACCCCGATCGTCGCCACGGCCGGCAACACGCCCTTGCCGGCCTGCGTCGCCGCCATCCGGCGGCGCGGCATCGCATCGTGGCCGTCGTTCATCGGCGCCCTGCGAGGCTCCCGACTTGTCGTCGCCAGCGGAGGCCTGCTCCAGGACTGGTCTTTCGAGGGCGTTTCCTTCTACGCCCTCCGGCTGTGCGCCGCGCGCCTGGCCGGCGTACCCGCGGCCCTGCTCGGCGCCGGCATCGGCCCCCTCCGCGGCAGGGCGGCGCGCAAGCTGGCAACAGCCGCACTTACGGGGATTGATGTCTGCATGCTTCGTGACGCCGAGTCGGTCGGTCTGTTCAACCGGCTGACCGGCCGCCGGGCCGACCTTGGCACAGACTGGTCGTGGGCATTGAATCCTGAAAGTCCGGATTGCACCGAGGCCAGCGGAATTCCTGACAATTCAATAGTTATAAATATACGCCCCTGGCTCACTCCCGACTGGCAGAATGCCGCCCTCCGTTGGTGGCCTCGCGCCGGCAACGCAAACCGGCTTGGAATTTCGGCCCGCGGGGAAGACCGGCGTCTGCTGGAGCATCTGTTCGCCGGCCTTCCCGTGCATGAACCCGCGAATTTTCCGACGCTGCTTTCGACGGCCGCCAGGTTCAGGGAAGGCTGGGCCATGCGATACCACGTCCTGCTCGCGCTGCTTCGGTCCGGCATTCCCGTCCGCGCTCTGCCGTACGATCACAAGGCGAGTCAACTCGCCGCGAACGCGGGCCTTCCGGTTCCCTCGCCGGCCGATCCCGAACCGCCGGAGCCGCGCACCGCCGATCCCGGCTTCATTTCCGCCGAAACCGGGAAAATCGCCGTCATGAGAGACCTCCTGCGACGGACCTGGGAAGACGTCTCATGAAAAGGTTTCTGAGCGCTATTTCGCACCTCTACGGCCGGCTTGCCCGGACCGAGCACCGGTTTTTCAAAGCCGTCCCCTTCCTCGTCGAACGGCCGGCCGCCTGCGTCATCAGCGTCGGCAACCTGTCGGTCGGCGGCACCGGCAAAACGCCGTTCCTGTTCGAACTCCTGTCGGACCCGTCTCTGCCGTCGAACCGGGTCGTCCTCACCCGCGGGTATCGAAGCCCCTGGGAGCGCGGCTTCTACCTCGTGACCGGCGCCGGGCCGCATCCGGAAGATCTGACGGATGAGACGCGCCTCCTCGCCGCCCTGTTTCCCGACGTGCCCGTCCTGGTCGGGAAGAACCGCGCCCATTCCGCGAGACAGGCGGAGCGGTGGTTCGAACCCGACGTCATGCTGCTCGACGACGGTTTTCAATACCGGCGGTTGAGCCGCGACATCGATATCGTTCTGTGGGACGCCCTGATGCCCGCGGAACACGCGCAACCGCTTCCGCTGGGCAGGCTGCGCGAGCCCCCCGAGCGCCTGCGCGACGCCCACCTGATCGTTCTCACCCGGTGCGAACTCGCGGATGATCCGACGAAGCGGCGGTGGTTCGACTGGTTCACCGCCACGGCTCCCCGCGTTCCCATCCTCGAGATGGAGACGAAGCCGGCTGGCTGGATCGACCCCCAGGGCCGGCGTCTCCCGGTCGGCGAGGGGCCGGATCCCGTTCTCGCGTTCGCCGCCATCGCGCAACCGGAAACGTTCGCCGCCCAGTTGAAGCGCGCAGGAAACACCGTTCTCGAGACCCGCGCCTTTCGCGATCACGACGCGTTTTCCGCGGATCGTCTGGCGAGCGTGGCGGAAGCAGCCCGGCGGCTCGGCGCAACGCCGGTCTGCACGGCCAAGGACCGGATCAAGATTTCCGCCCCGCAGGCGGCGGAGCACGGCATCTGGACGCTCGAGATCCGCATGCGTCCCGTCACGGGCGAGCCTCTGGGGGAAGCGCTGAAACGCCTCGGCATCGACCTCTCGCGCTGCAGGCGCACGAGCTGAAGCCTCTTTACCCCTGCAGAACAAAATCCAATTTCACGTTCCCGCTCGTGCTGAGCCTGTCGAAGCGCGAGAGGCTCTCGCCCCCTTCGGGAGACTAAAGACAGGCTTCGACAAGCTCAGGGCGAACGGGGGTGTTCATTCTGCAGGACTCGAGACGCTTCAGGGCCCGGAGGACCCTCCAAGGACTCATGACCGGCCGCCGGCGCCTCCACCGAAAGGCATTCCGCCGGCGGAGCCGGCCGGCCGAAGAAGCGGCGTCGGGCCAGAACGACGATGCTTGCGACGAGAATGCCGGCCAGCCAGCCGGCGGCGACGTCGGCAGGATAATGCACACCAATATATATTCTTGAATATCCAACAACGAACGAAACGAACGCGAATGTCGCGCCGGCGGGCGCCCCGGCTTCGAGCCAGATGACGGCGGCCGCGGCGGCGGTGTTCGCCGCGTGCGACGAGGGGAAGGACCTGCTGCTCTTGCAGGGAACCAGCAGACGGGCGCCCGGTTCCGCGCAGCAGGGGCGTTTGCGGCCGACGGATTTCTTGATGATCCCAGAGGTGACGTAATCGCTTCCTCCGATCCCGAGGGCGAACAGAAGCGCGAGAGCGCGGCGTTTCCCCTGCGCGCCGAAGATCAGCCAGAGCCAGGGAAGGATCAGGAACGGCGCCCAGAGTTTCGCGTCGGTGACGAGCGGCATGGCGACGTCGAGAAAGCCGCATGTCCAGACGCCGTTGAGCAGGTGGAACAGGGCCCGGTCGGCCGCGAGAATCGTCTCCATGGGCCGTCGGCCCTACTCGCCCATGTAGTCTTCGGTCATGACGGTCTCGAGGTTGTCGAACCGCGCGAAATGCGGGAAGAACGCCATTTCGCAGGTGCCGACCGGCCCGTTGCGCTGTTTGGCGATGATGACCTCGGCCTTGTTTTTGCTTTCTTCTTTCTTCTGATTATAATATTGATCGCGATACAAAAAGATGACGACGTCGGCGTCCTGTTCGATGGCGCCGGATTCGCGGAGGTCGGACAGCATCGGCCTCTTGTCGGTGCGCGACTCGACGGCACGTGACAGCTGGGACAGGCAGATGACGGGCACATTCAGCTCGCGGGCGATTCCCTTGAGTCCGCGGGAGATGGCCGAGATTTCCTGCACGCGGTTGTCCTGGCTGCTGCCGCCGCTCTGCAGGCTCATCATCTGCAGGTAGTCGATGACGATGAGGCCGATGTTCTCCTGGGCCTTGGCGCGGCGGGCCTTGCTGCGGACCTCCATGAGGGTCGCGTTCGGCGAGTCGTCGATGAAGATGGGGGTTTCCTCGAGCACCCCGGCCGTCATGGTCAGCTTCGCCCAGTCCTCGTCGGCAAGGAAGCCGTTGCGGATCTTCTGGCCGTCGATGCGGGCCTCGGACACGATGAGGCGCTGCATGAGCTGCTTGCACGACATTTCGAGCGAGAATATGAGCACGGGAACGGCGTTGACGGCGGCCACGTGCTGGGCGATGTTCAGACAGAAGGCGGTTTTCCCCATCGACGGGCGGGCCGCGACGATGATCAGGTCCGACGGCTGGAAGCCGGAGGTCATCTCGTCGAGCTTCGTAAAACCCGTCGCCACGCCGGTGACGGACTGTTTGTGCTCATACAGGCGTTCGAGCTGGTTGAACGTGTCGGCGACCAGGTCGCGGATGCGCACGTAGGATTGCGTCTTGCCCATCTGGGTGAGCTGGAGCACCTTCTGCTGCGCCTCGTCAAGGACGGTCTGGGCGACCACCTGCGGCTCGAAGGCGGTGCGTGCGATCTCGCCGCTGACGCCGATCAGCTGCCGAAGCAGGGATTTTTCCTTGACGATCTTCGCGTAGTGCTCCGCGTTCGCCGCCGTGGGAACAACGTTCAGCAACTGGGCCAGGTAGCTCGCGCCGCCGACGTCCTGCAGCTGGTTCTGCGCGCGAAGCTCCTCCTGCAGCGTGACCATGTCGCAGGGCTTGTTCGCCTGATACAGGTTCACGAGCGCCTGGAAGATGGCACGGTGAGAGGCCTGGTAAAAGTCGTCGGCGACGATGAACTCGACGGCCTTCACGACCGCATCGACGTCCATCATCATCGAGCCGAGCAGGGCCTGCTCCGCCTCGAGATTCTGCGGGGGAATTTTCTGGAACGTATCGCTCATCGTCTCACCTCGAACCCGTCGCCGTCGCGCACTCTTCCCGGATCACGTCGATTCTACCCCAAAGACCACGCCAAAACACGTCGCAGAAACTGCCGTTTTCGACAAAGAGATCCGAAGAAGACGGATCTTCTCCGGATCCCCTCGTCGATACAGACGGATCAGGCGGTGACTTCGGCGGCTTCCTCGGGGAGGACGACGAGCTTCACGGTAGCCTTCACGTCGGTGAAGAGCTTCACGGTGACTTCGTGTTCGCCGAGCTCCTTGATGTGCTCGACGACGACGCTGCGCTTGTCGAGCTGCATGTCGATCTTCTTGCCGATCAGCTCGGCGATCTCGGTGTTGGTGACGGAGCCGAACAAGCGGCCCTTCTCACCTGACTTGCGGGTGATCTTGATGGTGAGACCGTCGATCTTCTTGGCGACCGCCTGGGCCTCTTCCTTTTCCTTTACTTCCTGGCGCTTCCAGGAGTGCTTGAGCATCTCGAGGTTCTTCATGGTGCCCGGGGTGACCGGCACGGCCAGGTTGCGGGGGAACAGGAAGTTGCGGGCATACCCTTCGGCGACGCGCTTGGTCTCGCCGCGCTTGCCGACGCTTCCGACGTTCTGGATCAACAGGACTTGCATGGTAATTCCTCCTCAGAATTGATCGAAGAATGACGACTCTCCGTCGTCGTTGTTCACTTTTTTGGGCGGTGGGGCCCGGAAATCGAGCCACACGTCGGCGATGCCGGCCCAGACGAGCAACTGGGTCATCAGCAGGGCCAGGATCGACAGGCCGAACCGGTTCGGCGTGCTGATCTCATTTTTCTCGAAGAAGTAGAACAGCAGGGACATCCCGACGATGAAGTACAGGATCTTGCTGACGGCGATGCAGTTCGCGCCAATCACCCGGACGATGTGCCGGATCTCGATCTGAACGATCCCGTCGGCGCCGTTGTAGAGCAGCCAGCCGGCGAGGAACATCCAGATCAGCCTCCAGTCAAACCGCCAGCTTGAGAAGGCGGGAAGCGGCTGCACCACCAGCCCGTGCCTCGGGGCCGCCATCGACATGCCCAGATACATGACCGTCAGGGAGAACAGGTGCCAGCCGAAGAAAAAGGTCACCGGAACCAGCAGCGCGACGAACTCCATCCAGTCGCGGAACTGGCGCATCACCGCTTCCGTCGCCTCGGCGGCCTCGGCCGCTTCGGTCAAGCCGATGACGGAGGTATCGGAACCGGGGACGACCGCGGTTTCGCTTGGTGCAGCGCTCTTCGCGGAGACGTCGTCGCCGGGCGTTTTCCCGGGAGTCGTCGCGGCGGGTTTCGATACGACGCTCCGGGTGTTGAGCTTGCGCACCTGCTCTTCGAGGACTTTCGCCTGGCTCTCGAACACGCTTCTCAGCTTCCAGACACGGACGCCCGCATCGCCGAACAGCGGGGAAACACTCCAGAGACAGAAGGAAAACAGCATCGCGCCGGCAAGCGAGACCCCAATCGCCCGCAGGGCGGGCGTTCCCTGCGCCATGGCGCGCGCCAGCAGGCCCGCAGGAAGCAGCAGGGCCGGAACGAACAGGATTCCCGCCGCCGGGCCGCCGTAGGCCGTCAGCCCGGCGATCGTCAAACCGGCATACAGGACGAACCAGTCGCCGCCCCACGCCAGCCCGGCGAATACGGCAGGCACGCCGGCCGCCGCCATCAGCAGCGTAGTGAACAGCGGGGTGTGTAGAGAGACGAACAGCGTCACCAGCGTGAGAGCCGCCATGAGGGCGGTCCCAGCGGGACGCTGTTCGACGATCTTGTTCATGATGCGCAGCTCTTGTCGGGCATCGGCCGCGGTAAGGAAGCGTCCCTTCCGCGGCCGCCCGCGCCTCAGGCGGCGATGAAGGGCAGCAGGGCGATGTTACGGGCGCGCTTGATGGCGCCGGTCAGCATGCGCTGATGCTCGCTGCAGGTGCCGGTGGTGCGGCGGCTGACGATCTTGCCGCGATCGTTGATGAAGCGGCGAAGTTTGTTGGTGTCTTTATAATCGATGAACGTCGACTTGTCCTTGCAGAACTGGCACACCTTCCGGTGGCGGGGACGACGCATTTCGCGAGGGGAATCGTTTTCGGCCATGATACCTATATCCTCCAGAATTTTTCAAACAGACCGGGCCATGCCCGGCACGGAATTCGAATCGGATCAGAAGGGCACTTCGTCGCCGCCGGGAGCCGGATAATCGGCATCGCCGCCGCCGTAGTCGGGCGCCACGTCGCCGCCCTCGTCGGGGCCGCGGCCGGCACCGCCGGGACCGCCGGCGCCGCCGAGGAACTGGACGCTGTCGGCGATGATCTCGGTCACGGTGCGCTTCTGCTTGTCCTGGGTCTCGTAGGTGCGATTCTGCAGGCGCCCCTCGACGAAGACCGGCCGGCCTTTCGTGAGGAACTTGCTGCAGTTTTCACCCGACTTGCCCCAGACGACGATGTTGAAGTAGTTGACTTCCTTCTTCATTTCGCCGTCGCCGCCTTTGAACTGGCGGTTCACGGCAATCGCGAACTTTGCGACGGCCGTTCCCTGAGGGGTGTATTTCAACTCGGGGTCACGAGTGAGGTTCCCCATCAGGAACACTTTGTTGAGATTAGCGGCCATGCGCGTCGTTCTCGATTACTGGGGGCGGGCGGTGGTCATGAAGCGCAGGATGTTCTGATTGATCAGATAGAAGCGCTCCAGTTCGCGGAGAACGTCGCCGGTGCCCTTGAAGTCGATGAGGACGTAGTAGCCCTCATTGTGCTTCTCGACGGGATACGCGAGCATGCGCTTGCCCCAGCGGTTGACCTTCTCGACCTGGCCGCCGTAGCGGGTGATGGCGCCCTCGATCTTCGCAACGACAGCGTCGACGGCGTCCTCGGCAATGTTGGGTTCGGTGAAAAACAGGGTTTCGTAAGGTTTCACAGGGTCGTAATGACCTCCCTCCGGATGAATGAACATTCAGCCCCCGGCCTGACCCGGACGCGGGAGCAGGGAATGGTACCCTGCAGGATAACATGAATCGAATGCCGTTTCAAGTCCCGCTCACGGAAAACAGCGAGGCGGTTCACTCAATCGTCTCCAGGGGCTCGACGGGCGCGCCGTCGCTCCAGGTTCCGGTCGCGCGTGAAGCGGGAGTTCGCAGCAGCGCGTCGTCGCGGCTTCCGCCGTGGAACGCCGCGTCGATCAACCGGTCGAGGCACCGCCACGTCACCCACCAGTCGAGCGCGTCGGGCTGCCGGGCGGCATTTCGTTCGAGTCCGGGCGCCCCGAGCAGTTTCTCGAACACTTTTCCGGCCAGTCGCTTCAGCCTCGGAAAACGCGTCGGAGCACTCGGCTGGCCCGTCGCGCCGTCTATATCATACGATACATCTGCTGCCAGCGGGAAAAAGTGATCGGCGACCATCGGGGGCTCCCCGTGCCGATCAGACCGCACGAGCGCGATCACGTTGTCAGCCGAAGCGACGCCGGTCGCCCGGTCGTGGAACACGCGGCCCCGCTCGAGCGTCACGCGCCGGTCCTCGTCGCCGATCAGCGTCAGCAGCATCGTGCCGGACGGAATCTGCGCCAGGTCCTCGATGAGGCTCTTCGGCCGCAGATGGAGCCGGTTCGCCGACTCGCTGTCCACCGCATCGGCGCCCTCGACGCTCAGGACGGCGAGCGGCTTCGGCAATCCTTCGCGGGCGGCCACCGCGGCGAGATTCATCGCCATGCAGCCGCCCAGGGAATGGCCGGCCAGCACCATCCCTTCGGGGCGCGGCCTGGCGCGGCCCGGCTTTTCGAGTTCGGCAAGCGCACGTTTCAGGGCCGCGACGGCATGCGGCACCGGCTCGCGCACCTGCATCCGGCCCGTCTGGTAAACGAGCCAGACGACGATGTTCCCGCGTCGGGCGAGATGCTCGATCCAGGCGCCCTGCCCTCTCGGATTGATCCCCAGCCACCCGTGCAGGAGAACCACGAGCGGCGCCGATGCGGGAACCGGGTCGGCCGGCGTGACGAGAAGAAACGCCTCTTCCCCGGCACCCTGCCAGAGGCGCTCCGTCCGCGCGTGGGGATAGACCGGCGCGCCCGGCCCCGACATCGGCGGCCCCGGAGGAAGGGGTTTCCGCTCGGGACCTTCGACGGTTTCTCCCGGACAAATGCTTCCCAGGAGACAGAACGACGCGACAAGGACCATCAACGATGCCCGCCCCAGATATCGCCTTGCGTGATTCCGAATGTTCATGTCCGTGTCAAAGCCTTTTTGGACAGTGAGCGGCGAGTTCGCAACCGGCGCAGTCGGGCGTCCGGGCGGAACAGCGGGCGCGGCCGTGGAGGATGATCGCGTGAGAAAAGGCGATCCAGCGGTTCCTTGGGATCAGCTTCATCAGGTCGGCTTCGATCTTTTCGGCGTCCGTCTCGTTCGTGAGGCCGAGCCGCCAGGAAAGACGCGTCACGTGCGTGTCGACGACGACGCCGGAGGCGATACCGAACGCCGTGCCCAGCACCACGTTCGCCGTCTTGCGGCCCACGCCGGGCAGGACGACCAACTCCTCGAGCGTTTTGGGAACCATGCCGCCGTGTTTTTCGACGAGCGCTTTCGCGCACGATATAATATTTTTCGCTTTATTTCTGAAAAATCCCGTCGAGCGGATATCGTTCTCGAACGCCGTCTGATCGGCACGGGCGAAATCGGCAGCCGTGCGGTATTTTTCGAACAGCGTCGCCGTGACCATGTTCACCCGCTCGTCGGTGCACTGGGCCGACAGGATGGTCGACACAAGCAGCTGGAGCGGGTTCTCATGTTTCAGGGCGCAGTGGGGATCGGGATAGATCGAGAACAGCGACTCGAGCAGGGCCGGCACGCGGGCCGGCGCTGTTTTCACCGGATCGGTTCCGGCCTTCGGCGCGACGGCCGCCACGAGGTGCTTTCCCCGAGCAGGCGCCTTGGTTCCGGCAGCAGCTGCCGTCTTCGTTCCAGCCATTCGTTTCGCAGGCATCCGGTTCATCCTTTCCGCCCGGTTTTCCGTCCACGGAACCAGGCTGTCACCTCATCCGAGGTCATGCTGTTCAGAAGCTGTCCGGCTTCGAGGCCGCCCTTGCGGGCGATCCCGAGTCCGAACCGGATATAGGCGAGGCTCTCCCTGTCATGGGCATCGGGGCCGATGACGAACATCAGCCCCCGGTCGCGCCAGGCGCGGATTCGCCTCCAATCGAGATCCATCCGCTGGGGCTGGGCGTTGATCTCGACGGCGACCCGGTTGGCGAGGCACGCTTCGAGAACGCGGTCCAGCTCGATCTCGTATCCTTCCCGCGCGAGCAACAGCCTGCCTTCCGGATGGCCCAGCACGCGAGTGAAGGGATTTTCCACGGCCCTGATCACGCGGCGGGTCATCTCGTCGCGCGGCATCGTGAATCCCGAGTGAACCGAGGCGATGACGAAATCGAACCCCTCGAGAACATCCTCCGGGTAATCAAGCGATCCGTCGGGCCGGATATCGCTTTCGATCCCCTTCAGCAGGACCAAGCCGCCGCCGGCGTGCGTGCGGTTCCAGGCGTCGATATCGTGCCGCTGTTTCCTGATCGCCGCCTCGCCGAGACCACCCGCGTAATGGGCCGACACCGAGTGGTCGCTGATGCCGAGCCAGCTCCAGCCGAGCGCCCGCGCGCCGGCGGCCATGCCGTCGAGTTCCTCCAGGCCGTCGGAAGCCGTGGTGTGGGCGTGAATCGCACCCTTCAGGTCTTCCGCCCCGACGAGCGCCGGCAGCTTGCCGGTTTCGGCCCATTCCACCTCGCCCAGCCCCTCGCGAAGCTCGGGTGCGACCCACTCGAGGCCGAGCGCCTCGTAGACCTCCTGCTCGGTCGCCATGGGCGGCGCCGTTTCCCCGTCATACAGGCCGTATTCGTTCAGCTTCAGCCCCTTCGAGAGGGCGAGTGAGCGCATCTGCGTGTTGTGCTCCTTCGAGCCGGTGAAATAGCAGAGCGCCGGGCCCAGCGACTCGGGCGGAACGACCCGGAGATCGATCTGCAGGCCGTTTTCCAGCAGGATCGACGATTTCGTCTCACCCGCTGCGATCGTCTTCGATGCGCCGGGAAACCGCAGAAACGCCGCCATCACGGCAGGCCCGCCGTCCGTCGCGGCAAGCACGTCCAGGTCGCCGACCGTCTCCCGCCGGCGCCGGAAGCTTCCGGCGGCATGGTATTCGGCCCCCGGAGCCTCCCGGCGAAGCCATTCGAGCAACCGGTTCACGACCGCTTCCGCATCGGAAAAGAGAAAGCGGCCGCTGAACTTTTTGACAAGTTCTATACCTTCAATAATATTTTTAACGCTTTTTTCGCCGAACCCTTCGAGGGCGACGATCCGGCCATCCGAGCAGGCAGCCTCGAGCTTGGCCAGGTCATCGATGCCGAGTTTTTCCCGGAGTCGCGCGACCTTTTTCGGCCCGAGGCCGGGAACGCGCATCATCTCGAACAGTCCCGGGGGAAACGAGGCCTTCAGCTCGTCCATCTCGGCGAGTCTACCGCTTTCGATGAACTCCCCGACGTGCCTGCACATCGAGTCCCCGAAGCCTTTAGGCGGAGATTCGAGAAGCTGCTTCAGGGGAACGACCTGGGCCTGGAGCGTCCGCGCGGCGTTCCGGTAGGCGCGCACCTTGAACGGATTCGCGCCCGCAAGTTCCAGCAGGTCCGCCATTTCCTCGAACAGCGCCATCAGCCGTTCACGGGATTCCATCGCTCACCTCCCATTCGGACTCGGATGCACGGTATCGTCAAACATGAAACTCGGTCAACCGGGTTGCAATTTCGAACCAAATGAGGCAGATTGAATGGGTAGAATGGGCGGGCTGCAAAAGACACACAAGACCCGCCCACATCGTGAAAGGAGCTTGTACCAATGAAAAAAATGTCCCTGTTCCTGGTCGTCCTGGCCGCGTTCCTCTTCATGGCCGCCTCCGCCGAAGCCGGAAGCTACACGAAGCAGAACCATTCGCTGTATCTCGACGGCAAGGTTCTCGTCCGCTTCGACCAGCTTCTCCTGGGCTGGACCCGCGACCAGAAGGAAATCGACCGCATCCGCTTCAAGATGACCTGCCTCAAGGGCAAGGCCGTCCTGGACAACGTCGAGTACGTTGACGCCGCGGTCGACGGCAAGGAAGCCGTCCGCTGGGCCAAGTCCCAGTCCCCGATGAACCTCGATTTCTCCGCGAAGCTGGGCCACATGGATCGCGCCCATCGCGTCTCGATCGCGCAGACCACCGAGTTCAAGGTCGCCCCGTATGACCTGAAGACCGCCAAGGTGCGCTTCCACATCCAGGCGTCCGGTCGCAACTACAAAGTGACCTGGGTCCCGCTGACGGGCGAGGTTCACGCCACCTGGTAATCGGTTCGATCGACTGCAAGCCCCGGCCGATGGTGCGGCCGGGGTTTTCTTTTCTCGGGTTTTCTCAGGCCCGGCTTCTGCGCTTGCTGTACCGGAGTTCGTCCACCTGCCGCCGCAGTTCGTCGAACTTCTGTTGGGCTTTCGCGACGGCGCCGATCTCGTCGTAGATGCGTACCGGCTGAAACGCCGCAACGCCGAGCGCCGCCACCAGCACCGTCATCATCAGGCTGGAAAACCCGAGAACCCAGCCGTCCCAGCCGAGCAGGGAAAATGCGCTCCATCCGACGATCCAGACGACGATGCAGGCGGCGAACACGAAGGCGAGGGTGCAGAGAACCCGCACAGGCAGAGGCCCCTGAAACGCTTCGCGGTCCAGGTCGAGCCTGCGCCGCAGGATATCCTCGATCACCGGGTCGGGATGACGGCCGTTCTGGAGCCTGAGAACGACGGCGCGACGCCAGTCGAACGATTCGAGCCGCAGAAGATCCTGGTCGGGGGCAGGCTCGGCAGGCGGAGGGGATGACGGGGAAGGCGTCGCTGCCGTGTCAGCCGGCGCGGCGCGTTCCTGAGGCGCTGCCGGAGCGACCGGCGCTTCAGGCGGCGAAACCGGCTTGGAATCGGCTTGCGGTGCGACGTCGGGACACATGATGATCGGCCTCCGGATTCACTATACCACAAGAATCTGCGGATTTGCCCCAAAGGACGGGGGGGCGTACAATGAGAACATCGAAACGGAGGCGCTCATTCATGCTTGATTCACACTCCTTTTCCGTTCGCGCGGCCAGGACGGCGGCGTTTCTGCTCGTTCTCATCCCGTTCGTGACGTGCGGCTCGCCCGCCGGAGCCTGGTCGTATCACACGCACCGGAAGATCGTTTCCGACGCTCTTTCGTTCCTGCCGACAGCGTTTCAGGAGCGGTTCCGCCCCTTCAAAGACCTGATGATGAAAGGAGCGACAGATCCCGACACGTTCATCAAGGATTTCATGAACCACGTGTATCACGTCAACAGCCGCATGGGCCACGACTCGGCCGCCCGGATCGGCGCTCTCTTCAATCAGGCCGTCCAGCAGTTGAAAGAACGGGGACCGGGGCCGGAAGCAGCCTACACGATGGGCCTCATCGCCCACTACGTCGCCGATCTCAACCAGCCTCTGCACACCGCCGGAAGCGAAGCAGACGTCGCCGAGAGCGACTACCACGCCAGGTTCGAAAAGGATGTCCAGAGCCGGATGACGCACATCCCCGTTCCGGTTCCGACCGGGTATGATCCGGTGACGGATCCCGAACGACGCGTCATGGAGATGGCGAGATCCGCTTCGCCGCTTTACGGACGGATCGGTGCAGCCTATCGCAGCGGCAACGGCGTGTTCGATCTCGACGACATCGTCAACGCGCAGTATGCGGCGGCCGTGAAGCACGTCGCCGACTTCTGGCTTGGCGTCACGAACCTCGGCGGACAGCCGATTCCCCTGATTCCGCCGGCCGCCATCGAAACGATAAAGGCCGCCTCGGCGGCTCAGGATCTTCCGCCGCTTCAACTGAGCCGGGCGGAAGGCTTCCCGGCCTCGAAAAACCCGCTGATCGACATCAACACGGCGACGCTCGATCAGCTCATGAGCGTTCCCGGCATCGGCGAAAAGCGGGCGCAGGCAATCCTCGACGCCCGCAGGGTCCGGCCGTTCCGGTCAATCCGCGACTTGGCGAACGTCACCTACCCCGCGAGCGGGAAGAAAGCCTTCAGCGTCGGCCTTATCGACAGGCTGTCCGGACAGCTGACGGCGAAGTAGGCCGAGGCCTCACCTCGCCTGTTTCACGGCCTCGAGAGCGGCTTCGAAGTTCGGCGACTGCGTGATCTCCTTCACCAGTTCGGCATACACGACGGTGCCGGTCGAATCGACGACGAAGACGGCCCGGGCAAACAGCCGCAACTCCTTGATATGCAGGCCGCAGGCGTCGGCGAACGCCATCGAGTGGTGGTCCGACAGGGTCTTCACCCGGTCGATGCCGGCGGCGCCGCACCAGCGGGCCTGGGCGAACGGCAGATCGGCGGAGACGGCGTATATCGTCACGTTCGCGAGTTTCGCCGCTTCCTGGTTGAAACGCCTTATCTGGGCGTCGCACACGGGCGTGTCGAGGGAGGGCACGGTGGTGAACACGCGAACGCCCGTCGTGTCGGCGAGCGTCACCGGCTTGAGATCGACGCCGGCAAGCGTGAACCCGGGCAGTTTGCTTCCCTTCGCGAGCGTATTCCCGATGAGCGTGAGGGGATTTCCCTGGAACGTAACGGCACCCGCCTGTTCAATCATGACGAATCACTCTCCTATTCGCGTATCTTCCGGCGCTCCGGCCCGGTTGTCGGATCGAGCATCCCGGCGGCGTTGACAGGCGCACCGGATCACCCTATCATACCATACATGAGCGAAATGAACATTGAGAGTGTCACCCAGGGTGAGGTCACGATCCTCAGGACGCAGGGCTACCTCGACGACGTCAACGGCAAGCAGCTGAAGGCCATCTGCGAAAAGCTCATCGAGAGCGGCAGGAACAGATTCGTCTTCAACCTCGCCGGCACGCCGGCGATCAACTCGACCGGGTTGTCGATGGTTCTCGACGTCGCCGTGAAAGTCATCGATTACAACGACGGGAAGATCGCGATCACCGGTCTGACGAAACTGACGCGCACCGCCCTCCAGATGACCGGCATCCTGACCCTTTGCGATGCCTTCGAAACCGAGCAGGAAGCGGTCGCGGAGATTTCGAAGTGAGAACGAGCCGGTCCTTCGCGGCACGGCTGTTTCTCCTCGCCTGTTTGGCATTCGCCGCCGGCGCGACCGCTCCATATCATAGCGCAACGACCACAGCATCATTTTCCGGGGGCGGATCCGTCCTATATGCTCAGGAGCAGAGCGGCGCCGATACCGACGCCGCGCCGGCCGGGCCGAAGATCGACCCGGCCGACAAGATGTACGGCGAAGCCCACATGAAGCTCGCGAGGCGCAATTTCAAACTGGGCAACGTCGACCGAGCCCGTGAAGAACTCGACCTGGTCATCGAGCGCATCCCCACGCATGCCGAAGCCCGCTTCATGCGCGCGGTGATCGCGGCCAAAGCGAAGGATTTCATCACCGCCTGGCGCCACATCTCGATCGCCGAGCAGTCGGCCCCGAACCACCCACGCATCAAGGAGTTCATCGCCAGGCTCGAAAAGGCGATGCCCCGGCCCAGTGTCATTCCCGAAGAGGTCGCGGCGAGACCGGCGCCCGCCCATGCTTCCGAACTTCTCGGCGATGCAATCGAGGCGTTGTTTGCGAACAAAAAAGCCAGCGCCGGCGTCTCCGCCCTCGGATGCACCGGCATCGAGGAAACCGGCGGAAAGATCGTCGCGAAGCTGACCTTCGAGGGCAACGCCCCTCTCGACGAGAATTCGATCAAGGATGCGCTGAAAGAGGCGCTGAAAGCCGACGTTCCCGATGCCACAACGGCGAGCGCCGGCACGACGCTCGAGATTGTCGTCGGGCTCCCCGGTCTTCCCCTGCTGAACCCCGCGGCGAAGCCCCTTTCCAACCTGGGCGAACTGCTCAAGACAGCGTCCGAGGAGACCGACGTCGCCCTGAAGAACAGTTCCGAAAGCGAACCGGACGCGGACAAGCGCATCACCGGCACCTACACGATCGTCGCGGCCAACCTGCGCAGCGTCAACGATTTCATGCGCAAGTTGTCGAGTGAGGCGGTCGACTGCCGCATCGTTCACCTCGTCAACACGACGATGAACGAGCAGAACGTCTGGAAGGGCGAAGTCCGTTTCCGCTTCCTCGCCCCCTGAGGAAGGGATTTTCCTCTTCAGGAAGCCCCGCCCTCAGCCGATAGGTGTGCCGGATCCTTCATGCCTATCGAGCCGACTTCTTCTCATAAGCCGCAGGAAGCCTCTGCCGGCCGCCGTTTCGCCGGCAGAGCCGTCGTCGCGCTCCTGCTCGCGGCCGCCGTCGGCGTGTCCGGGTGGCTGATGATGGGCTCCAGTTCCGCCTTCACCGGCCGCGATCTCGCGGCCCTGAACATCGCCGTTCCGGCCGTCACCGCCGGCTGGCGTGCCCACCGGCGCGGCACCGCGGTCGGGCCGGCGATTCTGCAGGCGCTCGCAGGGGGCCTGTGTATGCAGAAGGCGATGGAAACAGCCGCGAAGGTTCGCGATGACGATCCCTGGCGTGCCTGGCGCGCGAAATTTCTGATGAACGTCGGAGCATCGCTCGCCGAGTCGGCGCCGGAAGGCAGGTTCCTCTATCGCATGGATTTCGGCCCCGTCTGGCTCGAGGCCGGTCCCGGCGGCTTTCGCTTCAAGCCAGGCCTTCACGGCTCCCTCGCCCCCCTGTTGAACCTGGCGGACGGCGCCCGGATCGACCCGGGCCGCTCGCTCCGTCTCGGCACGCTCGCCTACGAGCGGAACCGGAACAGGGACGGCACGATCGGCCGCAACGGTGCTCTCGCCTACAGCAACGCGAACAACTTGGTCACCAACCGGAACGGCGACCATGCCGGCCACGAACTGATCCACACCTTCCAGTACCGTCGTGACGTCTCGATCTGGCCCAGCCTGGGACAGTTGTTTCCCGCCATACGGTGCCGCACCGACCGGTGGGTCGACGACACCGGCTGGTCCGTCGCCTGGGGCAGCCAGTGCGCCGCATCGCGCATCGCCGGCCAGGATCGCGACTTCGACATCCTGATGGAGCGCGAAGCCTACGAACTGACCGACACCTACCGCAATTTCCGCTGACGTTCCGTGACGCCCTCACCAATACTCTTCGTCTCAGATATTAGGCAACAGCTATCACAAGTAAAATATAATTCCTCCAGACCGACATGGCACAGCCGTTCGCCCTGAGCTTGTCGAAGGGCGAGTGCATTCGT